>NZ_JAUBTB010000003.1:65451-66282 GCF_036704965.1 Microcoleus sp. F10-B2
CGGAGTTCCCGTGGGAGTCGGAGTCGGAGTTCCCGTGGGAGTCGGAGTCGGAGTTCCCGTGGGAGTCGGAGTCGGAGTTCCCGTGGGAGTCGGAGTCGGAGGGTTATTGACAACAATGCTTGCTGTGACGATCGCAGAATCAGCTTTCCCGTCATTAGCTTTGTAGGTAAAAGAGTCTGTCCCTGCAAAACCAGCATTCGGAGTGTAACTGAAAGAACCGTTAGCATTGAGGGCGATCGACCCTGTAGCCGGATTTGTCACCAGAATCGCCGTCAGCGGGTCGTTTTCCGGGTCTGTATCGTTGATTAAGACTCCCAAACCAGTCACGTTGAGACCCGTATTAAAAGGAGTAGTATAGGTGTCAGAATTCGCAACAGGCGGGTTATTGTTGACGTTTACAGTTACGGTAGCGGGTGCAGAGTTAACTATCCCGTCGCTGACTGTGTAGGTAAAGGTGTCTGTTCCAGAAAAGCCTGCGTTAGGAGTATAAGTGAAAGAACCGTCTTTGTTGAGGGCGATCGACCCTTTCGTCGGATTTGCGGCCAGCGCAGCAGTCAGCGTGTCAAAGTCCGCGTCGGAATCGTTCGCTAAAACTCCCGGCACTACGCTGAGGACTGTTCCCGCACTGATGCTGTAGGTGTCAGCTTGTGGCTGCGGCGGACTGTTAGTAACGTTGATATTCACCGTAGCGGGGACAGTAGCAGCGCCGTCGCTAACGCTGTAGGTGAAAGTGTCAGTGCCTACAAAGCCTGGATTGGGAGTATAAGTGAAGCCGCCCAAGTTATCGAACGCGATCGAACCTTTGGTCGGGCCTGTAACTAAAGCGGCATT
>NZ_JAUBTB010000003.1:66292-153418 GCF_036704965.1 Microcoleus sp. F10-B2
TTGGGAGTATAAGTGAAGCCGCCCAAGTTATCGAACGCGATCGAACCTTTGGTCGGGCCTGTAACTAAAGCGGCATTGAGCACATCTAAGTCTGCGTCGGTGTCGTTGATTAAGACTCCCGGAAATTGGCTGAGCACTTTGTCGTGCAAAACACTGTAGGTATCGGGATTTACTATTGGCGGACTGTTAGTAACGTTGATATTCACCGTAGCGGGGACAGTAGCAGCGCCGTCGCTAACGCTGTAGGTGAAAGTGTCAGTGCCTACAAAGCCTGGATTGGGAGTATAAGTGAAGCCGCCCAAGTTATCGAACGCGATCGAACCTTTGGTCGGGCCTGTAACTAAAGCGGCATTCAGCGGGTCGTTGTTGGCGTCGGTGTCGTTGCTTAAGACTCCTGGAAATTGGCTGAGCACTTTGTCGTGCAGGACGCTGTAGGGGTCATCGACGGCTACCGGGAAATTATTAACCGAGATGGGGCCGAGAGTAAAAGTGGAACTTGCTTGATCGGTTTCGTCGCCGAAAAATAGGAAGTTTGGCAGGCTGTAGGGATTAAAGGGTAAAGGTGGCTGGCTGGTTGCTGGATTAAATGCCGTGTAGTTCCGCAGCGGCTGATTCGTCAGGTTTGGTATTGCTACGCCACCGGCAAACAAGGTGTAAGTGCTGCCTTGAACGACCAGTTTGTAGTCTGTAGGAGTGTTGATGTCAAAAGGTAAAGGTGCATTTTCCCCGCGAGTAAAAAGAGTTGGGGATGCGCCACCGTTTTGAGCAAAAATGCCTCCGTTAGGGGCAAGGTTGCGGTTGGTGAAACCGAGTTCAATACCAGTTTGAGCGTCGCTGCTAATGGCGATGATGCTGAAACCTGACCGATCGTCACTATTACTGTTTTCAGCCGTAACTGCAACGTTGAAAGAGACGCTATAACCGTTGGTGAGGTTGAGTGCGGGGAAACTTGGGTTAACTAGATTAACTGTTCCTGGTGCGGGATTAGGGGTGTACTGGTAGTTGGTATAGCCCGCATAGCCTGTAGTGTCATTAGCTGCCGTCACGCTAGCAGTATTAATGCCCGTCGTGTTAGGCGAGAAAGCACCAGTAGCTAGGACACCAGAACCAAATGGGGCAGGCAGAGGTATTTGCGCGTAAGCTAATTGGGTGCTACCTGATGCCCCGATGCCGGGAGGCGAACCGGCTGGAAAGTTACTTGTGCCGTCGTAGAGGGTAAGGCCGAACACAAATTGATAAGCGGCCATTGTGGCCTGGTCGATCGCCAACCCAGATGACACGGCTCCCGTTGTATAATCTAGCTGCCAGTCTCCGCCCATAGCGGAACTGCCGATCGGCCCCCTTGAAGCAGCAATTTTTGCCTTGGTTAGCTGACTCAGTTGCTGCACGAAGTTAGCGCCCGCATCCCCCGCCGCTGCTTCGCACCCGTACAGCAAAATCTCTCCACTCTCTGCCAGCGATCGCGACCAGCGCTGCAATTGCTTACCATATTTTTTTAAATTTGTCAAGTTTAGATCGATCGCGCCTAGCTGCAAACTCGCGGGGCGGCCGTGGGAGATGATATGAATGCTTTTGATATTGCTGCGAGTCGCTAGCGCGGCCGTGATTTGTGCTACTCCATCCCGCGCCGCATCGAGGGTAATTACTTCTGTCCCCGCTGCGATGCCGTTGCGGAGAGTTTGGGCATCTGGAAGGGCAGAATCGAGAAAGGCGATCGAACTTACAACTGAATTAATAAAATTTTGCACAATACACCTCTGGTTAGATGACCGTAGGAAAATTAAGATGTAAAGAGCTTAGCAAATTCACACATTAAATGTCATGAATAAAATTAACAATCAAGACTGATATTAACTTTCCGTGAAGCTGCTACAGATTCATCTTGTAGAGGCGCGTTTAGCAAATAATTAATTTCAAAAACCGACAATCCCAGTACAAAAGTTGCCCTTTTAGGGTTCGACGGCCAAAAGTTCTTGTGCTACCAATCCTTTCTGAATAGCGAGAACAGCAGCTTGAGTGCGATCGCGCACTTCTAACTTTTGCAAAATCGCGTGCACGTGAACTCGCACTGTCCCCGGAGCAATGTACAATATTTGAGCAATCTCCTGATTAGTTTTCCCCCCCGCAATTAAAGCTAATATTTCTTGTTCTCGCTTCGTCAGCGGATTCTCCAAAAGTTCCGATTTCAACCCATTTTTAAAAGGTTCGGGATTAGCAAAAACCGCCCGAATTTCCAAAGTCGCAGCCTTATCCCACCACGAAGCGCCCACCGCCACAGATCGAATTGCCAAAACCAAACTTTCCGCCGCGATTCCTTTTAGACAATAGCCCTGGGCACCGGCAGCAATCAATCTTTCAATTAACGATTTTTGGGAATGAGATGTTAAAATTAAAACTGGAATTGCTGGATGTCGCTGTTTAATTTGGCGGCACGCTTCAATACCCCCAATTCCCGGCAAACCGACATCGAGAACTACCACATCGGGTAAGTGTTCCTGAGTCAATTCTACGGCCATTTCTCCATCTTCGGCCTCGGCAATTACTTGTAAGCAACTTTCTTGCTGCAACCGCGTTCGCAGTCCTAACCGAAACAGTTCGTCGTCTTCCACTAGGAGAATTCGCAAGGGATAAGCTGGTTTCATTTCTGTGGGATAGCAGGGAGTCGGAATCCAAATAAAGCACCGTGTGGCAAGTTATTTTCTGCCCAAATTATACCGCCGTGCGCATCAATAATTTGGCGAGATAAGTATAATCCTAATCCCGATCCTTTGGCTTGCCGGTCGCTGTGTCCTTGATAAAAACGCTCGAACAAGTGGGGCAGTTCATCGGCGGTAATTCCCAACCCGCTATCGATAACTTTCACCACCTGATAACTCGCATAAGATTCCATAACAATTTCTACTTTGCCACCGCGAGGAGAATGGTTAATGCCGTTTGTTAGCAAATTAACAAAAACGCGCTGGAGTTGCACAGCATCACCATTTACCCACAAAGACCGGCGGAAATCTGACTCTCCGTAACTCATATTAATGTAAACCCGGCGCGCCGCCGATAAATGGATGAGTGTTGCAATTACTTCTTCTGCCAATGCTACTAAATTTACGGGAGCAAGTTGCAGTTTTAAACCTTCGGCATCGTTGCGGTAAACATCCAGCAGCGTTTCTACTAATTGTAGAGACATTTGGTGCGATCGCGCCATTGTTTCGAGAACTTTTTGCTGACTGGCGGTGACATTCCCAAATTTTGCTGACCCAAAAGCTTTAATTGTTTCAATCGCCCCCAGCATCGGCGTTTTCAAGTCGTGACTCAAAGTAGAGACAAAATCTTCTCGGATGCTTGCCAGCCGCTGCTGCGACTGCAACTCAGCTTTAGCGATCGCGATCGTCTCTTGGTACTGCTGGTTGCGATCGCTCAAATATCCCGTCACCCCTAAAGCCATGACTGCGATCGATCTATTTGCTACAGTTGCTAGGGCGATCGCTTCTCCATGAGGAACAAACAAATTTAACAGCGTCAAAGCTACTGCTACCAGCGTAATCTGTAACTTACCCAACCGACTCAAGCGCGAATTTGCCAGTAAAATCGGCCCTGTGTACAAATACCCAAACAGATACTCCGACGGCGTAGTAAATTCCAGCGCTGCCACGATCGCAAATAAAATTGCGATCGACCACCTCCCCCGCAAATACTTCTCCTGAATTGCCAGGTTTTTTTTTATTGTCAATAAGCTTTTCAACATCCTCAATTAATCCATTTTAAATTTTATATTTACACTCAACTCTCTGCCTTCTATTTTTCTTAAAACTCTCTTGTCTATTGTGGCGCAAAAAAATAGCGTTTAGATAGGATATATATCGGCAAATATAGATCCTGAAAACAAACTAAATATTTGTATATTAGTAAATATATATGATAAATAACATTACTTGTAAACACCAACTTATACCTCTAGAGTGATTATCAAAAATAATAGCCTTAAGTATAGTAATTAGTAAGAGTAAACGACATTTTGTGGCTAGTATAAGTCATATATGAGCTTTGCAGAACCAAAACTAATCCAAGTTACCATCCAATTCAACAGCAGTTATTGCGGCATGGCATTAAATGATATACCATTGCCCAGTAGTAGCCAGTGCTTGGGGTTAGCAAGAAAAGGGCGAGTAATTCTAGCTAGCGAAAACCCGGCGATCTACTACGGAGATTGCATCTTAGCAGTAGCATTGAATTCGGCGATCGCCCCCGAACTATATGTTACCTTGAAGAAAACTCACCCGGTTTTGTGGACTTCTTTTAGAAGCCCTTTCCCAAGTAGTGAAGCGTATTTATCCAACGAGGACTTTTTGGCTCAATTATGCTGCAAGGATTAACTCAAATCGCATTAACGCTAATCATTTTAGTAGCGATATCGCCTTTGTTTGGTAAATACATGGCGCGGGTGTACATGGGAGAAAAAACCATCCTCGACCCCGCCATCAAACCTGTAGAACAACTCATCTATACCGCCGGCAATATCCGTGTGGTTGATTCGATGACAGGTTGGCAGTATGCCCGATCGTTACTCTACAGCAATGCAGCAATGGGCATATTTGTTTTCTTAATTTTCATGCTTCAGGGAGTGCTGCCTTTAAATCCCACCAGCCTAAGTGCCCCAACCTGGGATACTGCGCTGCACACAACTATTTCATTCCTCACAAATACCGACCAACAGCATTACTCCGGCGAGACAACATTCAGTTATCTATCGCAGTTATCCCTGGGATTTTTAATGTTTACCTCAGCCGCTACCGGTTTAGCAGTAGGGATTGCCTTTATTCGGGGATTGACAGGCCGTCCATTGGGCAACTTTTACATCGATTTAATTCAATCAATCACCCGCATTCTGCTGCCCCTTTCTTTAATAATTGCCTTGTTTTTGCTAATTTCAGGAGTGCCGGAAACCCTTGCGGGGCCGGCAGTTGCCCGTACCTTAGAAGGCGGCACGCAAGTAATTGCTCGCGGCCCAGTTGCTCACTTTGAAAGCATCAAACAACTGGGAGAAAATGGCGGCGGATTTTTTGCCATCAACTCGGCTCATCCCTTTGAAAATCCCAACCCTTTTACCAACCTGCTGGAAACACTAGCAATGGTTTCTATACCAGCAGCGATGATTCACACCTACGGCAGATTTGCCAACAACAAAAAGCAGGGATGGCTGATTTTTTGGATGGTATTTGGTATCTACGTTGTCTTGATTGGCATTGCAGCATTTGGCGAGTACGGCGGCAACCCTCAAATTAATAATTTACTGGGTTCGCAGCAGCCAAATTTAGAAGGCAAAGAAGTTAGGTTTGGCTGGGCAGAGACTGCACTGTGGGCGGTGACTACGACTGGCACAATGTGCGGCGCGGTCAACGGGATGCACGATTCCTTAATGCCTCCCGGTGGTTTTGCTACTCTGTTTAATTTGTTTCTGCAAATCGTTTGGGGCGGACAAGGAACGGGAACGGCTTACTTATTTATCTACTCGATTTTGAGCGTATTTCTCACCGGATTGATGGTGGGTAGAACGCCAGAGTTTTTGGGACGAAAAATTGAAAAACGAGAAATTGTTTTAGCCAGCGTTGTTTTGTTAATTCACCCGATCGCAGTTGTAATCCCTGGTGCAATTACCCTCGCCTTTACCGACAGTTTGAGCGGCATCAGCAACCCGGGATTTCACGGCATTTCCCAGGTGATGTACGAATACGCTTCGGCGGCCGCTAACAACGGTTCTGGCTTGGAAGGATTGGCCGACTCTCAACCCGCGCCGACAGGACTTTGGTGGAATTTAAGCACCTGTTTTAGCCTGCTGTTGGGGCGCTACGTTCCAATTATTGCCCTGCTGCTTTTAGCTGACAGCATGACGAACAAACAACTGGTTCCCGAAACAACGGGCACTCTCAGAACAGATTCAGTTTTGTTCACCAGCGTCACCGCAGGAGTAATCATAATTTTGGGCGCGCTGACATTTTTCCCAGTCCTAGCTTTAGGGCCAATTGCCGAAGGATATGAAATTAGCAGCGGCAAATTTGAACCCACACCGATAACTGCACCCACAACACCTTTAGCAACGCCTTCGCCTTTAGCAACGCCTTCGCCTGAAGCGACAACCCCGACACCAAACAGCGGACAGTAGATGTAGATTGCATTAAGTAATGCAGCGACAATAAACTGCTGTTGCTGGCAACAATCCCAAATCCCAAATCCCAAATCCCAAATCCCAAATCTAAAATCTAAAATCTAAAATCTAAAATCGATATGGCTTCTTCCAATACTCCTGATTCCCCAAAAAAGCCTGCTAGAGGCTCTCGCGAGTCTCGCAAGCACACGCCGAAAGCAAATACAAAAGGCCTTTATCAAAGAGCTTTTAAACAAGCTTTTGTCAAGCTAAACCCGCGGGTGATGCTGAAAAATCCGGTGATGTTCGTGGTGTGGGTTGGCACAATTGTGACTGCACTTTTAACGATCGACCCGACGCTGTTCGGCCCGGTTCCCGGCGAAAATCAGAGAGTTTTCAACGGTTTAGTCACGTTTATTTTGTTCTTCACTTTGGTATTTGCTAATTTTGCCGAAGCCATAGCAGAAGGGCGCGGCAAAGCGCAAGCAGATGCGCTGCGATCGACCAAAGCCGACACAACAGCCCGCAAACTCCTACCAGACGGTTCGATTCAAGAAGTTAGTTCGACATCTCTGAGACGCGGCGACCAAATTAAAGTGATCGCAGGCGATGTCATTCCCGCCGACGGCGAAGTGATCGCAGGTGTCGCATCTGTAGACGAATCTGCGATCACCGGGGAATCCGCACCGGTGCTCAAGGAACCGGGTTCGGACATCGCCAGTTCGGTCACTGGCGGTACGCGCATCCTTTCCGACGAACTGACGCTGCGGGTGATGGCAGATCCAGGTAAGGGGTTTTTGGACAGGATGATCGCGCTGGTAGAGGGCGCAGAACGATCGAAAACGCCGAACGAGATCGCGCTGACGGTGCTGCTGGCGGTGCTGACTCTGGTGTTTTTGATTGTGGTTTCGACGATTCCGCCCGTGGGAAATTACGTGAAAACTCCTGTGGGCGTGGTGACGCTGATTTCGCTGCTGGTGGCGCTGATTCCAACAACCATTGGAGGTTTGCTGAGCGCGATCGGCATTGCGGGGATGGATCGCGTCGCTCAGTTTAACGTGATAGCGACCTCTGGACGCGCCGTGGAAGCTTGCGGCGACGTGAATACGCTGATTTTGGACAAAACGGGGACGATCACGCTGGGGAACCGTTTAGCCGAGGAATTCATTCCGGTCAACGGTCATTCACTGCAAGAAGTGGCGCAGGTAGCCCTGGATGCGAGCGTGTTTGACGATACTCCAGAGGGAAAGTCGATCGTCCGTTTGGCCCAGAATTTGGGCGCACAGGTGGATTTCGATCGCACCAACGCCACGGGGCTTGATTTTTCCGCAAAAACGCGGATGTCTGGCACGGATTTGCCCGATGGGACGGAGGTTCGCAAGGGTGCGGTGGATGCGGTGAAAGGTTTTGTGCGATCGCGCGGCGGCAATTTCGGGCCGGATCTCGATGAAGCTTACGAGCGAGTTTCGCGACTTGGAGGCACACCTCTAGGCGTTTGTCAAGGTAACGACACCTACGGCATTATCTATTTAAAAGATGTCATCAAACCGGGAATTCGCGATCGGTTTGACCAACTGCGAAAAATGGGAATTCGTACCATTATGCTCACCGGAGATAACCGAATTACAGCATCAGTAATTGCCGATGAAGCAGGCGTTGACGACTTCATTGCCGAAGCAACTCCCGAGGACAAAATCGACGTAATTCGCAAGCAACAAGCCGAGGGAAAATTAGTCGCAATGACAGGAGACGGAACCAACGACGCACCCGCACTAGCGCAAGCAAACGTAGGACTGGCGATGAATTCGGGAACCCAAGCCGCGAAGGAAGCTGCAAACATGGTGGACTTAGATTCTGACCCTACCAAACTAATTGACTTAGTGACAATTGGCAAACAATTGCTGATTACTCGCGGCGCGCTGACCACATTTTCCCTAGCCAACGATATCGCTAAATATTTTGCAATTATTCCGGCAATGTTTGCCCCGGTTGGCGCTTTGAACGTGATGGGTTTAGCCAGCGGTCAATCGGCAGTTTTGTCAGCATTAGTTTACAATGCTTTGATTATTCCCGCTTTGATTCCACTAGCATTAACTGGTGTAAAGTTTAGACCCTTGACTGCAAATCAACTGTTGCAGCGGAATATTTTAATCTACGGATTGGGTGGAGCAGTCGCGCCGTTTATTGCTATCAAAATTATTGATGTTTTCATTGCCGCCGTTGGGTTAGCATAGATCGGGAAAGCATGACAAGGATTTTGACACGGATACACGGATTAATCTCGTTCCCCGGCAGAGCCGGGGAACGCATATCCAGAGGCTCTGCCTCGATTTTTCCCAAACAATTATCCAATAGAAAGACAGATATTTATTCCCAAAATAAGGAGAATTCATGAAACGGAATGATTTGCTGAATGATATTTTTCCCAGAGACTTCCAAGAAATTATTGAGTTAGCTCAAAGGCTTTGGCAGCGCCACCCAATCCCGGTGCAGCTATTTCTAGTAATGTGTTTCAATGCTATAGTTGCCCCCGCTGTATACGCTGCTGCGGGTGAAGATTTAACCCGAAAAGCTGTCTGGGGTTTAAGTCTCCTAGGTTTGGTGATTATCGCCCTTTCTATTTACTTGTTCGTAGTCATTTTTCAGCCGGAAAGATTTTAGTCAATAATTAACCCTTACCAAATAACCGAGCGAGGTAATTTATGAGAGAAATAATTAGAGCCATTCGCCTTACCCTGGTTTTGTGGGGAATTACAGCCATTATTTACCCTTTAATCTTGTTAGTAATCGGTCAAATTGCCTTCAACTCCCAGGCAAACGGCAGCTTAATTACTAAGCAAGGAGTTGTCGTGGGTTCCTCCTTAATAGGTCAAACCTTCAGCTCGGATAAATATTTTTGGAGCCGCCCCAGCACCACAAATTACAGCAGCTTTGCGACCGAAGATTACGACCCCACAAAGGGAGAAAATTCCAGTCAAAGAACAGGTGTTTCGGGAGCTAGCAACCTTGCTCCCAGCAACTCGGATTTGCTGAAGCGAGGTAATGAAAAAGATGGTTTTCAGGGGGTGCAAGTTGAATTAGACCGCCTCAACAAAGCTGGTATCAAACCGACTGCTGATTTAGTGTACACCTCTGGTTCTAGCCTCGATCCGCACATTAGCGTAGAGGCAGCTCGATCGCAAATTCAGCGGATAGCAACAGTGCGATCGCTCAATCTCAATCAAGTAGAAATGTTGGTAGCTAAAAATACAGAGGGCAGATTTCTTGGCATTTTCGGTGAACCGGGAGTTAACGTCCTCCAACTGAATTTGGCTCTCGACCGTTTACAATAGTTGACAGTCAGTAGTCAGTAGTCAGTAGTCAGCAGTCATTAGTCAGTAGTCATTAGTTATTTGTTACTTGTTATTTGTAGCAACTGACAATCGCTAACTGACAACTGACAACTGACAATCGCCAACTGACAATCGCCAACTGACAACTGCCAACTGACAACTGTCAACTGCCAACTGCCAACTGCCAACTCACTACTCAGCGATGATTCACTCTAGCGAACTTACCAACAATCCAGACGCGGTTTACGCCCAACCAAACCGCACTTACGATCGCACCCCCCGCCGGGGAAAGCACAAAATATTTATCGGCATGGCCCCCGGTGTCGGCAAAACCTTCCGAATGCTGGAAGAAGGACACAGGCTCAAATCTGAAGGCATTGATGTGGTAATTGGACTGTTAGAAACTCACGGGCGGAAAGAGACAGCAGCTAAAGCAGAAGGATTGGAAATAGTACCCAAAAAACAAATGCGACGCGGCGAAAAAATGCTCACCGAAATGGATCTGGATGCTGTCATAGAACGCCGTCCTCAATTAGCATTAATAGACGAACTGGCTCATACAAACATTCCGGGTTCTCTGCGAGAAAAACGATATCAAGATGTCGAACAAATTCTGAATGCTGGAATAGATGTTTTCTCCACCCTCAACATTCAGCACATAGAAAGTCTCAACGATTTAGTAGCTCGAATTACCGGAGTTGTAGTGCGAGAGCGAGTGCCCGATCGCGTCCTCGAAGATGCTGACGAAATAGTCGTTGTCGATGTCACGCCAGAAACTTTAGAAGAAAGGTTGCTAGAAGGCAAAATTTATGCTCCCGAAAAAATTGAACAATCTTTAGAAAACTTTTTCCAGCGCCGTCATTTAATTGCTTTGCGAGAACTTGCCCTGCGAGAAGTAGCAGACAATGTTGAAGACGACGCAGCAACTTTAAAAGGTCAATCTTGCAACATTCACGAACGAGTATTAGTGTGCATCTCGACTTATCCCAATTCCTTGCAACTGCTGCGGCGAGGCGCGAGGATTGCTAGCTACATGAATGCCCCGTTTTATGCTGTGTTTGTCAACGATCCAGA
The DNA here is from genome assembly GCF_036704965.1 of Microcoleus sp. F10-B2. Classification (NCBI taxonomy): domain Bacteria; kingdom Bacillati; phylum Cyanobacteriota; class Cyanophyceae; order Oscillatoriales; family Microcoleaceae; genus Microcoleus; species Microcoleus sp. F10-B2. The sequence goes on from NZ_JAUBTB010000003.1 coordinate 76,835, forward strand.
CAGATTTTTAACAAAAGCAGAAAGCTTGCACGTTGAAACTTGTGAGAAACTGTGTCAAGAATTTAACGGGCAATTTTTGCGGGTAAACGGTACTAATATAGCCAAAGCGATTTCGGAGGTAGCTAAACAGTATCGCATTACTCAAATTGTGATCGGCGAAAGCCAGCAATCCCGCTGGAAATTGCTGCTGCGGGGTTCTTTGACTCAACAGTTAGTGCGATCGCTCAAACACGTAGATTTGCACATCATCGCTACCGAAAAAAGTGGTCTTTCTAATTAATTATTAGTCCTCAGTCATTAGTCATTAGTCATCAGTCGGACGATCTCCGGTAAATTAACCATAATACTTGTAGGGGCGGGTTTCACCAACAATCTCTAATTCCCACTAACAATCTATATAAACCCGCCCCCACCACTTTTGGAGGATAGCTGAATCTAGCGGACGACGGATGCCCCAGAAGCTTTTATCTGTAAAAATCGCACTTGGTAAACCTGATTAAAAGTGCGATCGCTATGGTGGATGATTACATTCTCAACTTGCTAGTTATTGGCATCCTCCTGCTGACCGTTACCTTGGGTTCCGGATGGATTTCAGGATTGCCTGTATCTTATGCCTTAATTTATCTAATTGTCGGTATCGGATTGGGGCCCTACGGCATCAAGCTGATTGACTTGCGTCCCGAAGCTCAATTTTTAGAAAGACTCACAGAATTTGTAGTTATTGTTTCTCTGTTCAGTTGCGGCTTAAAAATGAATCGCCCGCTACAATTTTGGGCTTGGAATTCTACAGTCCGGCTGATCGGTTTTTTAATGCCAATTTCGATTTTTGCGGTGGCCGCTGTCGCTCATTGGTTGGTGAAATTAGATTGGGGGGCGGCAATTTTATTGGGAGCAATTCTCGCTCCCACCGATCCTGTTTTAGCCTCAGAAGTTCAGTTAGCACATATAGACGATCGCGATGAATTGCGCTTTGGTTTAACCTCGGAAGGCGGTTTGAACGATGCTTTAGCTTTTCCCTTCGTTTATTTCGGCATTTATGCACTAAAAGATCACAACTTGCCAAACTGGTTTTCGCAGTGGGTAGCAATTGACTTGATTTGGGCGATCGCCGCAGGTATCGTTATGGGCATTTTAGTAGCTAAAGCCGTCACCTGGATCGATCGCCAACTCCAACGGTACCGACCCGCCGATCAATTAATGGAAGATTTCATTGCTCTCAGCACAATTCTGCTGACATATTCCCTCACCGAAGTAGTCAACGGCTACGGATTTCTCGCAGTTTTTGTAGCAGGAATTGTGATGCAGCGGAGTTACCGCAACCCAGAAAAACCGCTTTCCCAACTCCATTTTACCGAGCGCATTGAAAAGTTAATGGAAATAGCAACTATTTTACTATTAGGTTCGCTTTTGCGCTTAGAGCCTATGTTAGCCTATGGAGGATACTCCCTCTTGGTAGCTGGATTGTTAATTTTTTTAATCCGGCCTGTGGGAGCTTGGATCAGTACGATAGGCAGTCCTTTGCATCCCGCCAGCCGCTGGCTGTGCGGTTGGTTTGGCATTCGCGGTGTCGGTTCTATCTATTATCTTACCTATGCTTTCGGTAACGGTTTGGAAGGGGAAATAGCTGAAAGAATTGCCTGGATTACCTTTACAACCATCGTGATATCTGTGATTTTGCACGGCATTACTTCAACCCCATTAATGAACTGGTACGATCGCAGAATCAAACCTAAAGTACCGGATTTAATTTAATTCAGTAAGGTGCGTGACTTTAATAGTCATGGACGCAACTGTCACACAACAATCGACTTGTAGGGTGCGTCAGGCGAAGTTCTCTAGGGAGCATCTCAATGAAAGCAGCCAAGCTAGAACTCTCAGTTTTGAGGCAGAACGGCCGGAGGCTGCGAGGCAGGAGGAAAGAGGAAGAAGGAAGGAGCTAGGAGAAGTGTTTTTACAAATATGAGATGCTCCCGTTCTCTAACGGCGATCGGGAATTTCGGGAGCTGACGCACCTTACTAGACTTCTTGCAAAAGTCCTTTCGATCAAATTTTCGGACGGGCTCTCCGGCCCATCCCACAAGAGAAAAAACTTTTTTTGGGACGGGCCGGAGAGCCCGTCCCAGCTATTTTTGCAAGAGGTCTACTGTATAATCTAAAATCGACTTGTAGGGTGCGTCAGGCGAAGTTCTCTAACGACATCGAAAGAAAAGAAGATGATAATTTTTTGGATAACTCTAATATAAACGTTCGCCGAATTAAACATGGATCGATTTCAATTTCAGCTAGCAATGCTGCAAAAAGGAGCAGAGGAACTAGAGAAAAAAATAGCTAACTTCACAACAATTATGATGCAATTAAAAACTGCTGCAATTACTATTTGGGTAGCGTTGATTGGTTGGGTTTTTACAAGCAAAGTAGATGCGTTAGTTCCTCTAGGATACGTTATAATTTTTGGTTTCTGGTTTTTAGAAGCTACTTACTGGAAGGTGCAATTGTATTACATACAAAGAGCCAATGCAGTTACCCAATTCTTGAATAATGAAAACGCATTAGATGAAAGTTTTAATACTCGCTCAATTCCAGAAGGTCTTGTTCACCCGCTCGGTTTATTAAAAACAATTAAAATGCCTTCTTTATGGAGAGCTATATGCGCTCCATCAATCTATATTTTTTATACCTTTTTGTTTGTTGTTAATTCGATCGTTTGGTTAATAACTCTTAAAACAGCACTCTAACTGGGTAAGATCCCAATGTACGAGTGACCGGACAATATCTGCCATCCCAACTAACTAAAAGTGTAAATTGGAGGTTCAATTTGCTTGCTACTCCAAAAAACGGTTGCTTTCTGTATCGTTTGGGTTAAGAGTTCGCCTGTTCTCTCCTCAATACTCTGTTGGTTATTTTAAAATAACCAGAACTGTTCGCGATCGACTACTACTACGACAGCAACCTCTTATATTCAGGACTTAGGCAACTGGCATACTCAAATCAGGCTGTAGGGTGCGTCCGGTGAATTTATAGAACGATTATTGAGGGTTTAAAAATCTGACGCACCTTACTAATTGTGACTATTTCCAATTTTCAAAGGACACGACAATGCAGTCCTTACCCGCAGCTAAAAAGGTTTCACCCCAACTAATAAAGCTAGTTCCCGCCACTTCCAATAACAGTCTGCATCGGTAAAACCAATTTCTCTAAACCAGCGCAGTTGCGTTTCCACATCCAGCAATTGATTAGACGGATCGTCTGGATCGTTGCTAATACCGATCGCCTCTCGAAATTTCTGATGCAAAGCCGGAGTTGCCGACGCTACGTGTTCCAAGTTGCAAAAGATGCCTCCGGGCTCCAAAAGCTCGAAAATCTCGGCGTAAAGCGAACGTTTGCGATCGTCTGCTACATGATGAATCGCAAAACTAGAAACAACCGCATCAAACTTGCCCAAATCCGGTAGCGCTTCGTCAAAATTGTGCTCGATTACCGTGACATTTTGGTCATCGGCAAAGCGAATTCTGGCTTTTTCCAGCATTGTCGGCGAAAAGTCGATCGCCACAAATTCAACATTGGGTCGATCGCACTTAAGCAGACCCAGCAACCGCCCGTCTCCCGTGCCCACATCCAGAATTCGCTTAACATTTTTCGGCACTTCCTCCAACAAAACCGCTTCACCTTCAGTGCGGTGAGGAATGCCATCAGCTTTAGCAAGATACCACAAAGCGTGTTCCGCCGAAGTCCAAAGATTCACTTGACTCATAAATTTTCAACTCTCATAAACCTCGCCATTTTTGCGAGTAAAAATCCAACTATTCCCGTTAGCTTTCGCAATTAGATCGTCATCGGGATATTCGGCACTATCTCCCGGAGTGCGATCGCCAATTTCCAGATAAACAACATCTGAATTCGTGCGGTTGACTAAATGATGCCCATCTGAATCCCCAGCCGGAAAACCCGCCGCCATACCCGGTTTCAGCACTTCCTCTCCGGAATTTGCAATCAAAGTAACTTCCCCTTCCAGAACATAGATTAACTCATCTTGACGGGTATGCCAGTGCCTGAGAGCAGAACAACTTCCCGGTGCAAGCCTCACCAAATTTACCCCAAAATTATGCAATCCGGCAGCATCGCCCAAGCGTTTTTTAACTCTTCCGGCAACAGCAGATTGGAATTGCTGAGGGTACTTGGAACCCGTAATTTCCGGCACATTTTTAGGATCGACAATCATATAACAGTCATGGTAGCAGTTGTGAATTCTCTCTTCATTCTCTTCCTTCGCGTCATACGCGACGAAAGCGGTTCGTTTTAAATTTGTGCTTTCATGGCTGCAAAACACAGTTTTATTTTAGCTAATTACAATGTTATAGCGGCTGCCACCTCCCCGTCACTTTGGCATCCCACCTCCGACAGTTCCCGCAACTCATTAAGAATGTGTTATAAATATTGAGATTCATTAAGAAATATTTCTCAAATGCTCATTTCCCCGTCCGGCGTCAGCAAACTCAAAGAATCTTTAAAAGAAAAAGTATTCTTTGGGAATGAGCCAACCCCCGAACTCATAGCCATCTTACTGATTTACTTCGTCCAAGGCATTCTCGGACTAGCCCGCTTAGCCGTCAGCTTTTTTCTCAAAGACGAACTAGGTATGAGTCCGGCAGAAGTCTCGGCAATGCTGGGCATCGTCGCCCTGCCTTGGACGATAAAACCATTGTTCGGCTTCATGTCCGACGGGTTGCCGATATTCGGCTACCGCAGGCGCCCTTACATCGTTCTCTCCGGGCTGCTGGGAACGTCAGCATGGGTTAGCCTCGCAACAATTGTACACACGCCGCTTGCAGCTACAGGCGCGATCGCCCTGAGTTCCCTCTCCGCCGCCGTCAGCGACGTAATCGCCGACTCCCTGGTAGTCGAAAGGGCCAGAAAAGAATCCGTTACCGACGCCGGTTCCCTGCAATCCTTGTCTTGGGGCGCTACAGCCCTCGGCGGATTAATTACCGCCTACCTCAGCGGTTCCCTGCTGGAACACTTCAGCATCCAGACTATCTTTTTAATCTGCGCATCTTTCCCGCTAATTGTATCAGCAACAGCTTGGTTAATTGCCGAAGAAAAAACCATTAAAAGAACCGGCTTTGAAACCGTCAAAGACCAACTAAAACAACTGCGACAAGCTGTTACCCAAAAAACAATTTGGCTGCCCACCGCCTTTCTCTTCCTCTTGCAAGCCACCCCAAGCTCAGACGCCGCCTTCTTCTTTTTCACCACCAACGAATTAGGCTTTCCACCAGAATTTCTCGGCCGAGTGCGCCTCGTTACCAGCATTGCCGCCCTCGCCGGCGTCTGGCTGTTTCAACGCTTCCTCAAAACAGTGCCATTTCGAGTAATTTTTGGATGGTCAACAGTCATTGCGACTGCTTTGGGCATGACTACTTTATTATTAGTAACTCATGCGAACCGAGCTTTAGGAATTGACGATCGATGGTTCAGCATCGGAGACAGCCTGATCCTGACAGTAATCGGACAAATTGCTTATATGCCGCTGCTGGTACTCTCCGCCCGTTTGTGTCCCCCAGGCGTCGAAGCAACTTTATTTGCGCTGCTGATGTCAATCACAAATTTAGCAGGAATTTTGTCCAACGAAGGCGGTGCAGTTTTGACCCACTTCCTAGGAATTACCGATCGCAATTTCGATAACCTCTGGCTGCTAATCATCATCACAAACCTGTCCACACTTCTGCCCCTACTGTTCTTAAATTGGCTGCCAGCCGATAGTACAGAAAGCGGCGATCCAAACTATCAAAATTATCTCCCCGTATTAGAACCAGAACTGGGCAGTTCCAAACCATGCGGACAGCATTTTATGCCCGAATACTTTCCCGACTTAGTACCCACAGTAAGGCCACAAAGCCGCACTGTAGAGAGCCAATAAAAGCAGGCATAAACGGATTTTGACACGGATACACGGATGAATTTAACTGTGTTTCCCAATTCTGGGACTTTCCTTCTCTCTGCGCCCTCTGTGTTCTCTGCGGTTAAATCAATAAAAGCTTATTAAACCCATGCAAACCTTAAAGATTTCCCAACCTCAAACAGCAGCCAAAAAATCATCATACGATCGCACAGACTGGCAGCGCGGCTACGAATCCCAACCCAACGAATCCGACTACTGGATTGACGACATAGAAGGCGAAATCCCCTCCGGCTTGCAAGGCACATTCTTTCGCAACGGGCCCGGATTGTTGGATGTCAACGGCCAGCGCATCCACCACCCGTTTGACGGCGACGGGATGGTTTGTGCGATCGCAATATCCGAAGGCCGCGCCCATTTCCGCAACCGATTCGTCCGCACAGAAGGCTATATCGCCGAACAAGAAGCCGGCAAAATCCTCCACCGAGGCGTTTTCGGCACACAAAAGCCAGGGGGTTGGCTAGCCAACATCTTTGATGTCAAAATCAAAAACATTGCCAACACCAACATCATTTATTGGGGCGACAAACTGCTAGCACTTTGGGAAGCAGCAGAACCCTACAGACTCGACCCCCGTACCCTAGAAACACTCGGCTTAGATACCCTAGACGGCATCTTGGAACCCGGTGAAGCCTTCGCCGCCCACCCCAGAATTGAAAAAGGGAAAAATGGCAAAGGAGACAGATTAATCAACTTTTCCGTCAAGCCCGGTTTGTCGAGTACCATCACGATTTACGAACTCGACGAAAGCGGCAAACTTTTGCAGCGTCACGCCCATACAATACCGGGTTTTGCCTTCCTGCACGACATGGTAATTACCCCGAATTACTGCATATTCTTCCAAAATCCGGTCAGCTTCAATCCGCTGCTTTTCGTGTTAGGATTGCGGAGTGCAGCGCAGTGCATTCAATTTTCGCCAAACAAGCCAACGCAAGCAATTTTAATTCCCCGCAACGGCACTGACGAGGTAAAGATATTAGAAACGGAACCTTGTTTTGTCTTCCACCACTGCAACGCCTGGGAAGAAGGAGGCGAAGTTTTTGTAGATTCAGTTTGCTACGAATCATTTCCAAGTGTAGAGGCGGATGCCGATTTTCGCGAGGTTGATTTTGAGAGCGTTCCAGCGGGCGAATTGTGGCGGTTTAAGTTAAATTTGCAAGAGGAAACCGTGCAGCATCAAGTTGTTGAAACTAGGTGCTGCGAGTTTCCAACTTTGCATCCGAATAATGTCGGACAACCTTACCGATATCTTTACATCGGTGCTGCTGATGCTCCCACGGGAAATGCTCCTTTGCAAGCTATCCTCAAAATTGATTTCGTGACTGGTGAAAGGCAAATTTGGAGTGCCGCACCGCGCGGTTTTGCGGGAGAACCAGTGTTTGTTCCCCGTCCCGATGCTGTTGCGGAGGATGACGGCTGGCTGCTGCTTTTAATGTATGATGCAGCTAATCATCGATCGATCTTAGTGATTTTAGATGCTCGCGATATTACCAAAGGCCCTGTAGCGCGCTTGCATTTAAAACAGCACATTCCCTACGGCTTGCACGGCAGTTTCACACCAAATGTACTGCTTCCTATCGGTTCGTAGTTGCGCGTTGATTCGCCTGGTTCTTGCGTCGATGATCGCCACAGCCCGCCGGGGGTTGAAAACCCCGGCTCACAGCGAAAGTCCTCTAAAAGAGGACTAAAACCAACATTTATTATCGATCGAGTTTCTTTAGTCGGTTTTAACCGACTTTAGCTATGAGACAGGGGTTTTAACCCCTGACGGACTGACGGACTGGCGGACTGGCAGACTGCGGGAAATACTAACAACAAATCAAACGATAAAATATCCATAATAAATGCAAACTGTCAACAAAAAATCTCTCAAAAAAATACTTATTTTAATTAGCAGTATCGTCGTATTTTTTACAATTATCTTATCTATTTACTCTCACAATGCTAACGCCCAAGAGCCTTACAACCCATCTCCAGAAAGCACTGTAGCGTCCAAAGGCTTGGTCGAGGTCAAAATGACGTTAATTGCCGTCGATCCCATTAAAAACGAATTAGAAACCCGCTTGCAGTTTGAACTCAAAGGTATCTATAAAAAAGGGCCAACTTACCCGGCTCAAGACTTGTTAATGACAGTTAACGGCGCAAATGTCCAGGATTCGGAAATTACCTTTAAAGAAGGCAAACCGATGATTGTCCCTGCATTGAAGTTTAACTTAGTCAAAGGAAAAATTAACAATTACCCCTTTGACAGGCACATTGCTAAAGTAGCTATTTCGCTCGACCCGCTGCCTTCGATTGGTAAAAAATTTGCTCCATTTGAACTGAATCCCGTGCCGCTGGAATTTAAGTTTAATGCCGATGTTCCCGGTTTCGACATCAGTTACAAGCCGATGGAAGAGAATTCATCTATCTTTATTTATATCGATGTTTCTGCAACTCGCTCAATCCCCGTGAAATTCTTTGCGTTAGTGATTATTGTCATCATGTGGGTGCTGTCAATTATGGCGCTTTTGCTAGCCTTAAAAGTCATGAAATCCGGCAAGGTACCGGAAGTGGGAATGCTGAGTTGGACTGCCGTGATGCTGTTTGCTTTTCCCGCTATTCGCAACGCTCAACCGGGGGTGCCACCGGTGGGAACTGCCAGCGATTTCCTTTCGTTTTTTTGGACGGAAATTATTGTTGTGGTGGCGTTGGTGATTATTGGTAGCTGTTGGTTGAAGCGGTATCATCCGCCAATTGAATGATTTTAGATTTTAGATTTTAGATTTTAGATTTGAATAATTTAGCCCAGTGATAAATCAGGGGGCTTGTAGCTTGGATACTTTCAATTAACAGTCAACAGTCAACAGTCAACAGCCAACCGTTAACAATTAACTAAATTCAAAGATTCACTTTTTGACTTCCAAATTTTCAATATCTTTCGTCGGTACTCCCAAACCTCGCAAAATAGTAAAAGCCATAATTCGATACCCAGACGGATTGGGGTGAACTCCATCTGCTGCCAACAAATTCAGAGTCTTGCCCGCGTGCTTTTGATACGTGCCGATAACTTCCCGAAAAGGTGCATTCAAATCAATAAACAAGCACTGATTCTGCAACGCAATTTCTCGCATCGCGGCAATATACTCTTGCAACCTGCGATTTTCTGGGCCGTCGAGAATTTCGCCTATCGGAGTAGGAGAAAGCAGTACAACTCGAATTCCTGCAGCTTTTGCCGCCAGTACCATTTGAGTTATTTTCTCCCGATATTGTGCCAGCGGCACTCCGGTGGGCAAGTTGCCTTGCGGATAAAACTGAATGTTTTGGAAGTCAAAGAAAGCGTGCCAAACATCGTTGACTCCGACATTAATCATCACTAAATCTGGCTTGTGGTCGATCGCATCTTTCTGGAAGCGCGCTTGCATATCAGTCGCCTTGTTACCGGAGATTCCGGCGTTGACGATTTCGATTTTGCCGGGATAAAGAGCACTCAGATAGCGTTGCAGCAGCCAAACATAACCTCCGGGGTATTTTCCTGCCTCGGTGATGCTGTCGCCCACTATCACAATTTTGCGCTTGCCGGCGAGTACGTTTTGGATTTCTGGTGGCGGCGTTGCTTCGGATATGGATTCTTTAAACACGGGAATTAAGGAGTGAGGGATGTTGAAGGCAATAATAGCAGCAATTACGGCGAGGGCAAGTCTGATTAACACTTGCCGCTTCGGGAGTTTGGGACGGGGCGATGGCGCATTGGGAGACATAAGGAAGAATGAAAAAGAGCCTATTTGATGCGCGTCCTCACTTTAATCCTAGATTTTAGCCTGAGTCTTCTGAGAGTGAGCCATCAATTTTGCTATCGTTGCAAACAATCCTGGACTTGGGCGTGAGACGTTCGGCGATATCGGTCAATTTGCGATCGGTCGAACGCTGAGAAATGACGCTTATTGCAGGTTTGAGCGTTTAGTATTGCAGGTCGCTACATATCCCTGCTAGTTGGTTTAAAATTTTGCACAAAATTCATCCACGGCTGAACCTTAGAAGCGGTGATGTCTAAAATCGGAATAGAATAGACATCTGATTCAGGAGGGCCGCCCTCGGTATCTTTGGCAATGCTTGTGCGTTCTGGCTTACCTAAGCCGTAGGTTGAAGCCATTTCGCTAGCTAAACTACAGGGAATTCTAAAGTTTCCCATGCGAATACTTCCATTACCTGCTGAATAAACCCATTCATAACCGGAAACGCCTCTAAACTGCTGGCACAAAAAATGGGAAGTTTCAAACATTTTGGCAAGATGAACATCGTAGAGACGAAGCTTGCCACCGTAAGCCGGTTGAGTTGTATCTCGATTGGGTGCAGTAAGTTGCATGAGGACAAAGCCTCCCCTAGCTTCTGTCCCACCATACCCAATGCTCAGTGGCACCTGGGTGCTATTTTGAGCCAGGATGATGTTAACCTTTTGAGTAAATTTAGCGCTGTCAGCCTCAGCAATTGTTTCGCTACCCAAGTAAGTAGGAACAGAAAAAGCGAGGTTTGCAGGCAGTAATATAACCGCACAGGTCATTAGTTTTGCCAAATTGTGGCGCTCTGCTTTTTTGGCGATCGTGTATGTTTTACTTAGCACAGTGCGATAAGATGACCCTCCAGCAGCACAACCATATTATAATTACCCTCCTCAATAAATTTCGTTTTTACGATCGCATCTATCGCGCGATCGATCAAAATTAAAAAAGTAAAATTAAAATTGTACCGATCGATAACAGAGCGCAATGGTAAGCGAAGCCGATGCCGCCAGCGCCGCAGCCGTCCGAACATGATTCCAGAACGTCCATTCGCTAAGGTATCTAGCCCATAGGCTCGCACCGTCTGTGCTGCTTGGCTCGACAGTCGCCAGCGCATCATTTAGCGGCACATTGAACGCGATCGTCACTCCTACAGTACCGACAAGATAGAGCAGGCTGCCAAGGAGTAAGTAAGTGGCACCGGGTTGATGCCACTTTAACAGCGAGGAGATAGCCAGAAAGATGCAAGCTGCAGCCGTTCCGAATAGCGCCGTCATAAATAACGGATTAATCGCCGTTATATTGATGGCTTGCATGGCGGCAATACCCTGTGCTGGTTGGAGTCGGGCAAGGGCTTTCATCACAAACGTCGAGAAGGCGAAGAATACTCCAGCCATCAGCCCGCAGCCTAGTGCCGAGAAAAGCTTCAATGTGAAAAGCGAGTAATCAACCATTGCCATAAAACCTCCTGCGAATTACTGTCCAATGCCTTGTTAGTGCATTGTGTCATTGCATTTTCAATCTTGATATTGAGCCGAGAAACTTGACGTAAAGTGGACAGGGTGGAAAGCAGACCCCAAATAAAAGTTAAGTTCTCAACCACTACCATGCTCTTATTAAGAGCTAAAGGCAATCTAGCCGACACTTAAAGAATAAATCACTTACAAGTAAAAAACTGTGGCTGATTTTAAGTGTCAATGCTATACTACTTCGTAGGGAGCATCTCACTTTTGCAGTTAAGCTAGAAATTGGAGTTTTAAGGCAGGAGGCCCGAGGCTGCGGGGCAGGAGGAAAGAGGAAGAAGGAAAGAGGAAGAAGGAAGGAGCCATAAGAAGTGTTTTTACAAATATGAGATGCTCCCACTTCGTAGTAGCTAAAAGCTTAGGAATTCCAGCGCTGCTTGCTTCACAAAAAACAAGTGTTACTATTCAAACTTAGCACTCATAGACACCGACATTAATCATCACTAAATCTGGCTTGTGGTCGATCGCATCTTTCTGGAAGCGCGCTTGCATATCAGTCGCCTTGTTACCGGAGATTCCGGCGTTGACGATTTCGATTTTGCCGGGATAAAGAGCACTCAGATAGCGTTGCAGCAGCCAAACATAACCTCCGGGGTATTTTCCTGCCTCGGTGATGCTGTCGCCCACTATCACAATTTTGCGCTTGCCGGCGAGTACGTTTTGGATTTCTGGTGGCGGCGTTGCTTCGGATATGGATTCTTTAAACACGGGAATTAAGGAGTGAGGGATGTTGAAGGCGATAACAGCAGCAATTACGGCGATGGCAAGCCTGATTAACACTTGCCGCTTCGGGAGTTTGGGACGGGGCGATTCCCTACCCTACCCTACGGGAACCCCTACGGGGAACGGGAACGCTTCGCGAACGGGATAGCTTCGCTTGACGCACATTTGCAGACATTATGCAGTTTTTTACTCAAAGTCTCACTATTGATGTCTGCAATAATATCATCCATTTTGGGGTTTTTTGTCACTTATTTCAATAAGTCAGTCCTGGACTAACAAAAACTTGGTTGGAACCCCAAATCGGAAGTTATAAGCCTTAAGGCATAAACCTAGTTATTGACTCCGCCTGCGTAAGTGTACGATGCGTAAAATTACTGAGGTTTGTGCAACCATTATCTCTATGTGTGTAATTGCCATCACAAAAAAGTTCGCTCAATATCACATAATTTCTGCTACTTACAGCACAACTTTAGAACGTCATCGCGGTTTATAATATTATTGATTAGTTCAGAAAACAAGTTTTCATGCGAGGTTAAAGCAATGGTAGCCAATTCAAATTTTTTATATCCTCAAAATCGCTATTACGGTGAAGTAAAGCCAGAGAATTTGGTATTTAATGCGAATTTACAAGAGTTTTCTCAGCGAGTGGGTTACATCAGTTGCTTGACATCTAACGGTAAAATCTCTGTGGAACAGGCATTTACTCAAATACAAAAACTTTGGGAAGAGGTGGAAAACTCGAAAAAGCAGTTGGGAATTGGCGAAAATCCCTTTTCAGCTTGAATAATTAGCGCTTGGCTTGGAAGTTGAGTTACGCGCCATTGATGCCGATCGATTAATCGAGAGCTTAAGATGAAAAAGTAGCTAGTGGCGATCGACCTTTTTGCCTATGAGTTCCGACCTAGTTCCTCTCCTTCCCAAAGTATCCGTCGGCCGCCGCGCCGCGGCCCTCTGCATCGACGGAATCGCAGTTTGGCTGCCCAGTTTGCTTCTGGGCAATAATGCGATCGTCCAAACCATATTTTTTGTCCTGCTGTGGCTGATCCTGCGCGTAGCCATCGTCAGGAAAAACCAAGGTCAAAGTCTCGGGCGCTGGGCCTTGGACATGAAAATTGCCGATACCAGATTCCAACGGACTCCCGGAGTGCAAGAACTGTGCAAGCGCGAGGCATTGCTGGGCTTTTGCGCCGCCTTAGCCTTCGCAGGTATAGCTGGACTCACATCTACCAACGCCGCCGTCTTGCTGCTGATGCTGCCCCTGGCGATCGACTGTAGTGTTGCCCTCACCTCCGCCGAAAGATTTCCCCAAGCTTTCCACGATCGCATCGGCGGGACGATCGTCGTCGGCACCCGCCGCGGCTACTCCCTCGACATCAAAGTTAGAAGATTGCTTGACCAAGTGCAGAGCAATGTGAGACGATAATAAATTGTGTTTAAATTAGTCGAAATTTATTTAGAATTATGGCTAAAGGCGTCCGCATCATAATTACTCTAGAGTGTACTGAGTGCCGAACAAACGCGAGCAAACGCTCAAAAGGCGTTTCTCGGTACACCACCACCAAGAACCGTCGGAACACGACGGCGCGGCTGGAACTCAACAAGTTCTGCCCCCACTGCAACAAGCACACTGCCCACAAAGAGATCAAGTAGTGATTAGTCATTAGTCCTTAGTCATCAGTCATCAGTTGTTGGCAATTGATATTGATCCTCGAAAATCAGATAACTAACCAATGCTTTACTGACGGCTACAAACTAACGGCTAATAACTAAAAACTAACAGTCAACAGTCAACAAATAACAGTCAACAAACAACAAACCATGACTTACTTTCGCAGGCGCGTTTCGCCCATCAAACCAGGAGACCCGATCGACTATAAAGATGTCGATTTGCTCAAAAAATACGTCACAGAACGCGGTAAAATTTTGCCCCGCCGGATTACCGGTTTGACTGCAAAACAGCAGCGAGACCTGACCAGAAGCATCAAAAGAGCAAGAATTGTAGCTTTGATGCCCTTCGTAAACCAAGAAGGTTAACAGGATTTGGGATTTTGGGTTTTAGATTTTGGACTGGGAATAAGACTTGCGCGAAAACAACCAAGTTTTTTCTGTCATTAAGAGTGCAGCAAGAAGGCAGAGGAATAATCGCGAAATAGGGTTGAGCGTCGCGGCCGCGCAAGTCTTAATCACAAGTCAAAAGTTAAAAAATAAGCAATAAAAAGAACAACTTTTTAGATTTTAACTTTCACAATTGACCAGAAAAATTGCCAATATCCAAAATCTAAAATCGCAAGCTCGAAACTCGATAAGCGGCCACGGTAAAAATCCAAAATCTCAAATATAAAGCTGGCAAGTGGAGAAGGGAACGTTAGTAGAATTTAGAGTGCACGGCGACCGCCGTCTGGCAGTTGCCGATCGCCCCGACGGCAAGAAAAACTGGGTCGTGGTAGACGAAAACGGTCAACCGCACAGCATACCGCCCAAACAAATCAGCTACGAAGTAGTCGGAGAAACTTACAAACCCTCCGATATTCCCAAATTTCTCAAAGAAGTAGAAGCCTACTCAGATCCGTCGAGTTTGGAAGTAGCTTGGGAACTGCTAGTCGGCGACGGAGAAACGGCAGACCCCGAATCCCTGGCAATTCTGCTATTTTCTGAGAGTAGTGCGGCCCAGTGTTACGCGGCTTACTGTTTGCTATCAACAGATAAGCTGTATTTCAAACAAAAGGGCGATCGCTACGAACCGCGATCTGCAGCCCAAGTAGCCGAAATCAAACACCAGCAAGAAGTAGAACAGCAGCGACACCAAGAATCCCAAGGATTTTGGGAGCGAGTCAAACAGCGGCTGGCAGGGGAAAATGTAGATTGGGAACACAGCGATCGAACTCGCCTCGACGCCCTAGAACGCTTTGCCCTCCTCGGAGAAGAAGCAACGCACCGCACCCCAGCCTTAGAAACTTTAGCCAGCTTGCAACGGTCCGAAAACCCCGAAGCAGCATTTGGCCTCCTAGTCGATCTCGGCCTCTGGAGTACCCACGAAAACCTGTTTTTGCGGCGCAGCCAAATTCCCCTACAATTCTCCGCAAAGGTATTAGAAGTGGCCCAACGCTGCCTGGAAAATCCCCCAACCGACTCCGACACAAATCGTCTCGATTTAACTCACCTCAAGGTTTACACGATCGACGACGAAAGCACCACCGAAATCGACGACGGCCTCAGCTTAGAATTTCTCGAAAACGGCCAGCAGCGCCTGTGGATACACATCGCCGATCCCACCCGCCTGCTATCCCCCGGAGACGAACTCGACCTCGAAGCCAGAAAGCGCACCACTACGGTTTACCTGCCCACGGGAATGATCCCCATGTTTCCCTCAGCTTTGGCAACCGGGCCGATGAGTTTAATTCAAGGTCAAGAGTGCAGCGCCCTCAGCTTCAGCGTCACCTTAGACGAAACCGGCGCGGCTCAAGATTACAGCATCCACATCAGCACCGTAAAACCCACCTACCGCTTGACCTACGATGATGTAGACGAAATGCTGGAGTTGGGAATCGAAGCAGAACCGGAAATAGCAGCGATCGCCTCTGCTGCAAAACTGCGCCAAAAATGGCGGGAAGCCCAAGGCGCAATCAGCATTTTCATGCCAGAATCCGTCATCAAAGTCAACGGCGACGACATTAAAATCCACGTCATCGACGACTCCACAGCCCGGATGCTTGTAGCCGAAATGATGATTTTAGCCGGCGAACTAGCCGCCCGCTACGGTCAAGCTCACAGCCTGCCCATACCCTACCGCTATCAGCCACAGCCCGAACTCCCTCCCGATGAAGAACTGCAAGCCGTGCCTGCAGGCCCAGCCCGCGCTTGCGCCGTGCGCCGCTGTATGCCCCGCAGCGAAATGGGTTTGACCCCCGGACGCCACGCCGGCTTGGGTTTGGAATTATACACTCAAGTTACTTCCCCGATCCGCCGCTATACCGACTTGCTGACTCACTTCCAAATCAAAGCCCACCTGCGGGGCGAACCACTGCCTTTTTCCGCTGAAGAAATACAGGACATTGTGATGTGTCTCGGCACCGCAGTTAAAGAAGCATCCACTGTCGAACGCCAAACTAACCGCTATTGGGGATTGGAATATTTGCGGCGCAACCCAGACGAAGTTTGGGAAGCTTTAATGCTGCGCTGGCTGAGGGAAGACAGCAATCTCGGATTGATTTTATTGGAAGAGTTGGGTTTAGAATTGGCAATGCGATTTGGTCGATCGGTCGAAATAGGCGATCGGCTAGAAGTCAAAGTCACGCATTGCGATCCGCGATCGGATGTCATTAACTTCCAAGAAATGATATTTGAAGCCGCACAATAGGATTTTAGATTTTAGATTTGAGATTTTGGATGGCAAAAATCTGTGTTGAAGGCTGAAACTGAGGATAAATCTCGTTTTTAGTCGAGTTTCTAACCCCCTCGCATCCCCCTTGTCAAAGGCAGGGGGGAAAAAAAGATGATGGTTTCATATCGAGTCCTGTAAAATAATCGTAATTCTGGTCAGGGCTAGTTCACCCCCGATTTGTAAGATCAGCCAGAAATCCCGTAAACCCGCCCCGACCCAAATATTGTGGTCGATCGACTGGACATGATAAGCTGTTCGGCATTTAAATTGTCTGTCAAAAAAAATAAAAGTCTTGTGGGGTGGGCGTCCCGCCCGCGGAGAATATACAATTTAAATGCGCGACAGCTTATCCCATCCAAGACGGGCAATACTTTTGACGTTAAGTTGACACGCTTTGCTATCTCCTCTCTTCCTCCGTGTCCTCTGTGTCCTCTGCGGTTAATAAAAAAACTTCAGCATTCTACTAAAAATTGGCAGTTTTTACCCCAATTTAGTAATCTAAAATCTAAAATCTAAAATTTAAAATTTAAAATAGCAAAATGCCCAATTCAATTAGCCAAGTTCAGCCACCGCTGGAATTCATACCCCCAGCCTACAACCCGCTAGTGATGCAAGGTTGTAAGCAAATACTCCCCTGGTGGCTGCGATTTCGGACGAGTATCAGCCACGTTCAAGCCGAAAATGTCGAAACCCTCGCCGAACTATTCCACCAATTTCAAAATCAGAAAGTTCGCTTCTTGCTAGCCTTCCGCCACCCCAACTCAGACGATCCCTACTGTTTGGGACAACTAATTTGGAAACTCGTTCCCCAGGCAGCGCGCGCCAAAGGCATTCCCCTGCAATTCCCGGTACATTCCCACTTTATCTACGATCGCGGCATTCCCCTCTGGGCCGGTGCGGGAGTCGGCTGGCTGTATTCCCAACTCGGCGGCACTCCGATTGTTCGCGGTAAAATCGATCGCGTCGGATTGCGATCTGCCCGCAATTTATTTGCCAACAGCCAATTCCCGATCGCCGCCGCCCCAGAAGGCGCTACCAACGGTCACAATGAAATAGTTAGTCCCCTCGAACCGGGAATTGCTCAAATGGGCTTCTGGTGCGTTGAAGATTTGCGGAAAGCCGGACGCACTGAAAAAGTTTTAATTGTGCCGATCGGCATTCAACACCGCTATGTCAACCCACCTTGGCAACCCCTAGAAAAACTTTTAACTCAATTAGAAATTGATTGCGGACTGCCACCCTTAGAACGCACCGAGAGCGCTAATTTAGAGACTGCCAATCCCGATTCGGAAAACCCTAATCACAAATTTCAATATCTGCGCCTGATTCGACTGGGCGGTCACTTGTTAGCAGTAATGGAAGAGTTTTACAGCCGTTTTTATCATAAAGACATACCCCAAAAAATATCAATTTTACCATCATCAATTCCAGAAAAAACGCCAAATAATTTTGACAATGAAGTAATGATAGCTCGACTGAAAGCACTGTTAGACGTGGCTTTGCAAGTAGCAGAAGAATATTTTAACTTAAAGCCCAAAGGCAGTTTAATAGACCGCTGCCGCCGTCTGGAACAAGCAGGCTGGGACTATATTTATCGAGAAGATATCAAAAATATTGCAGCACTTTCTCCCTTAGAAAGAGGATTAGCCGATCGCCTCGCTGAAGAAGCAAGTCTTCGGATGTGGCATATGAGACTTGTAGAAAGTTTCGTATCCGTCACCGGCCGGTACGTCCAAGAAAAGCTGACTGCAGAACGTTTGGCAGAAACAACTTTACTGCTGTGGGACGTACTAACTCGCATCAAAGGGGGAAATCCTTTCGGCCGCCCGAAGTTGGGCAAACAGCAAGTACAAATGACTGTGGGCGAACCGATATCAGTGGACGATCGTTGGGATGGATATCAAACCAGCCGCCGGTTAGCAGTTGCCGAACTCACTCAAGATTTGCAATCAGCTTTAGAAGCAATGATTAAATCTTAATTAGTCACATCGGGAAGAGGTTCAAGGGCAGAAGGAAGAAATTCGAGGGAAGAACCAATATATATTTTTCTTCATTACCTTTTTCTTTTGTGAAGTGTAAACAGATTGTTATAGACTTTTGGCATAGGTCTCATGAACCGCCAACGCTCGCTAGACAAGGAACCAATAAAAATTACCGATGACTAACAAACCGATCGATTTGTCTACTAACTCAATTAAGGTAAAACTGCTGAATTATTTAGCACAGGAATTGCTCACCCCGCTCACTTCGGTGATCGGCATGGCAAGCGTGTTGAACCAAGAAATTTACGGCCCCTTAACCAGCAAGCAAAAAGAATATATCGACGTGATCCAAGACAGCAGCCGGTCTTTGCGATCGCTCGTTGAAGAAATTTTGGAACTCTCAGAACTAGATGATTCCGCTTTCACCTTGAGGCGAACAGCAGTCGATATAGAAACTTTGTGCCAGCAGGTGGTGACAATCCTGTCGCCTGCAGCGTCTAGACAAGAGCAAGAAATTAACTTGTCGATGGGGCCCGGGCCGCGCATCTGGTTGGTCGATAAAGATAAGGTTCAGCAAATGCTGCACCACTTAATTTTTAGCATTATTCAATCTGCTGGGGCAGGCAGCGTGATTCGAGTCCACGTTTCTCGGAAAGAAGACGGTATCAACATCGGAGTTTGGGTTTTTCATCCTTGGTTGGGAGAAAGTTTGCCTCATGCTAAACTCTACACCGACTACTTGTTGAAGGCCGGATCGGGTAGCGGTTCGCTATCTAACTCCGAAACCGACTCCCTCAGAGTGGAACCGCAACTTCCGACACAGGGTTCGCAGCGATTAACGCTGGCGTTTTCTGAATTGGCGTCTTTGGTGGCAGAGAATGCCGAAGAGACCGCACCGGTGTTAGCTGGTTACGAGGCCAGGGAACGCTTGGGGCTGCTGCTTTGCTGCCAATTGGTGGAAATTCAAGGCGGCCAACTCTCGATTCAAGGTGCCGCAGAATCTGGATATCGCTACGTGCTCTGGCTTCCCTGCACCAATGCTACGGAATTGTTGGAAGGCTAAAGAAGGAAGAAGGTAGAGGGAAGAAGGAAGAAGGTAGAGGGAAGAAGGTAGAGGCAGTTTACAGGACGTAACTGCTGAAAGAAGGAAGAAAAATAACTCAACTTTTTTCAATTACCAATTACCAATTCCCGATTACCAATTACCAATTACCAATTACCAATTCCCAATTACCAATTACCGATTACCAAGTACAAATCTAAAATAGCAATGAATTCAGTTTGGCAACAGTTAACTCTAGCTAATTTGCCACTCTCTCAGTGGCAAAGTGGAAGTTATTTATTAAATTTGGCGATCGGCTCTTTACGCAGTTGGCGGCAGAGTAGTTGGCTGATGCAGTGGGCAGAACCCCTGGGTTTTGTTTTGCTGGCCTTGACGTTCGGTTTGGGGCCGTTTGTGAACAATGCGTTGGTGGGGGTATTGATGGCGGCTGGCGCGGCATTTTGGGTGCTGCTGACTGTTTCCGACGATCGCGCGATCGCCTTGACGCCGATTCACTTGTTGGTTCTGCTGTACTGGGGGATTGCCACCGTCGCAACCGCGATGTCGCCAGTGAAAGCCGCCGCTGCTACTGGTTGGAGCAAGCTAACGCTGTATTTGCTGTTTTTTGCGCTGATGGCTCGGATATTGCGATCGCCCCGTTGGCGATCGTGGTTAATTGCCGTATTTTTGAACGTCGCTCTAGTTGTCAGTTTCTACGGCGTGCGGCAGTGGATTGACAAAGTGCCGCCATTAGCTACTTGGAACGATCCGACTTCTACTCAAGCCAATGTCACGCGAGTTTACAGCTTTTTGGGCAATCCAAACTTGCTGGGTTCCTATTTGCTGCCTGCTATTGCATTGAGCGCCGCCGCACTTTTTGTGTGGAAAGGATGGGGAACAAAAATTTTAGCATTGACGATGCTAGTGGTGAATTGCGCGTGTTTGCGCTACACCGACAGCCGGGGTGCTTGGATCGGTTTTGTGGCTCTACTGGTGGTATTTTTAGTGTTGCTGTGGTACTGGTACAGTCCTTTGATGCCTCGGTTCTGGCGGACTTGGGCCCTGCCGTTAGGGTTAGGAGGTTTGGCTGGGGCGTTAATTTTGGGAGTGGCTTTAGTGGAGCCTTTACGCGATCGAGTTTCGAGTATGTTTATTGGACGAGGTGACAGTAGCAACAATTTTCGGATTAATGTTTGGACGGCGGTGGTTGACATGATTCGCGATCGACCAATTCTCGGCATTGGGCCGGGAAACACTGCTTTTAATAAAGTTTATCCGCTTTATATGAAGCCGAAATTCACTGCTTTGAGCGCTTATTCCGTGCTGCTGGAAATTGCAGTAGAAACCGGTTTTATCGGTTTAATGTCTTTCCTTTGGCTGATGACAGTCACCGTCAATCAGGGTTTGGTGCAAATAAAAAGTCTGCGGGATTCACAATTTAACCGATCTCGTTTAGAGGAAGAATCCCAAGATCCCAAATCCAAAATCCCAAATCTAAAATCGAATCAGGGGTTTTGGTTGATTGGGGCGATCGCAACTTTAGCCGGCATGATGGCCCACGGTTTTGTCGATACAGTTTGGTACCGACCCGAAGTTAATATGCTTTGGTGGTTGATGGTGGCGATTATTGCTGGTTTTTACAGCAACTCGCACCCCCAGCAAGATTCAGTTTTGACGGAGGGCGACTAGATAGAATTGCTGGCGGGGTTTTCTCCCCGCCCGGTGCGAATTCCAGCAACAGCGGACACAGCAATGATTGATAATTATACCAGTTCAAAAAAAGAATGCAGCTTTATGCAAGCTGCAAACCATTACAGTCATTAAGTTGTTTCCAATTCTTCAATTATTTAATCTCAAGTCTCAAATGCTATCAGGTGCGCACTGCGCACCCTGCATACTACTACATACTACATACCTGTTGCTGTAAAGTGGTGATGTTACACTCTACAAAATTTCTTGAAAATAACTCTTATTTTTCGCTATCCTGAGGCAGGATGAATCTCGGACACGGATATTTTCCACCATCTCTATCTCTGCACCGCCGCCAAGTCGATTGATTGAAGTCGAACGGCGTTTCGACTGATTCATTAACTGTAATTTTAACAGTCGAAGGAGTTGGCAGTGCTGTTGAGGCTTGACTTAGCTCCAGTACCGTTATAATTGCCAGTATGGTTGATGAAAACAAAACTGTGCGTTTCATTTATTTGTTTTTTCCTCGTTTAATCGTTGACGTGCCATTCCTATCCATATATCCTCATCGAATTCTTGAGAATCCGCATACTTTAGACAAATTTTCCACTGCGGTAACGCTTCCTTCGTCTTTTTCATCTTTTCTAGGACTTGCGCTTTTAAGCAGTAAGTTGCTGGTCTTTCACTATCAAGTTTAATCGCTGCATCCAGATGTTGCAATGCCTCTGAATATCGACCCTGTTCCAGGCGAGCCCATCCCAAGTTTTTGAGTAAAGAATATTTAACTTGATCGTCCTCAGCTAATTTCAAACCTTGCCACAGCAAGTGAACGGCAGCAGCAGAGTTTTTTTGATCGATTATATACAAGCGAGCCAGATTGCTGTAAGCTGCTGGCAGACCGAGTTTTGCAGCTTGCAGATATTTTCCTCGAGCGCACTGTAAATCTTGCACCTCTTCGCAAAGCCATCCTAAATTGTAAAGAGCTGTGCGGCTTTTAGGATCGACAGCAAGTGCTAACTCATAGGCTTGTTGAGTATCAGCCAATCGATTGGCTTTGTAGTTTTCAAACGCAATATTATTAAAAAATGATGCCAGTTCCGGCAACCCAATTTGCCAGCCGCCAAAGCCTACTGCTAGCATCACCAAGAAGGCTCCCCACTTCGAGGTGTGATGCTTTTTTGCTGGCTCTTTCATGGCCTTGAAAATGTTAGCTAATGGTGTCATTTTTAGCATATTTTAACTTGAGAGTTGGGCGATATTTTGTTTTCCAGATTTAATTGCCACCCTAATGGCATCATAATCTTAGGAAATGACTCAGGATTGAGCCCATTTCTCCATAAGAGTTTGTAAGTCCACAGCCGAATGCTTGAGTAATGCTGCCACTACCTAGATGTATTCGAGCATAGGTTAATCATTCATGAGACTCCACAAGCCATCCGGATATTTTCAGGAAAAAAGAACCGGGAAGTCGAAATCGGCAAGAAGGCAGGACGGTTGGCGAGCCAATAAGTAATAATACTTAGTGCCGGGTGGCGATCGCCAATATGTGACTGTATTAGGAGATACAGCAGATTCCACATTTATGAAGTAAACCGACCTATAGTGAGCTTCCCCTCCTTTCGACACCGCACGGCACCGTGTCCCTACACTTCACAAACCTGGAATACGCTGTAAGCTGCATAATAGCGGGATGATTTTGATTTTTTTGTGATGGGCTCATGGGCCCGTGCGGTGTATTTTCATAGCAGGCGGGACGCCTAACCCCTACTCCCCACAATAATCATCCTCAAATTGTGCAAGGCCGATTTTAACAATAAAACTTCCTGCGGTACGGGCCCGAAAGCCTGCGTGAGGGAGACGCTCACACTACCGTTTCCACCACAAATCCAGGAGAGCCGATAGGATGGACTCCGTTGAATTAACTCTAATAGGACTTACGCAAAAAATCATTTTTTACACTATCTGTAGTTTTAAGGTGCGCCTAGCGCACTCTACAGGTAGAGTCTGTGCGTCCTGGACTGTCTAAATTAAATTTGTAGTGACGGTGGAACTCCTCAAAATCCTCCCTTGAGGATATTGAAAAATATTATGATGAGTAATTAACCCAACGCGAGCTAAAATAATCAATCACTAGGGACAATCACCAATCATGAATCACTAATGACTCCTGACTAATAAACATCTCCATAAATTAACTTTCAACCTTCGAGGAGAAAAGGTTTTAGTTTATTTTTCGGAGATGACAACTGACTAATGACAACTGACCACTGACTAACGACTAATGACTGATGACTGATGACTAAAATTGCTTCATCGCTCTTTCCATATCCCGCTTGTCTTCGCGTTTCTTCAAATCTTCGCGCTTGTCGTGCAGTTTTTTCCCTTTACCCAAACCGATATCCAGTTTTACCCAGCCGCTTTTCAAATACATTTTTAACGGCACTAAAGTCAAACCTTTTTCTTCGACTTTGCCGATTAATTTGCGAATTTCCTGCTTGTGCATCAGCAATTTACGGGTGCGGCGGGGTTCGTGATTAAAATAGTTGCTTGCACTTCTCCAAGGGGAAATGTGAACGTTTATCAGCCACAGTTCGCCGTTCCGAACTAAGCCATATCCGTCGCGCAAATTGGCTTTTCCTTCCCGAATTGATTTGACTTCGGTTCCCTTCAACTCGATGCCTACCTGATATGTCTCTATAATTTCATAGAGATGGCGCGCTTGTCGGTTATCGCTAACAATTTTGTATCCTGGACTTTTTTCGCTCATTTTTACCTCCGCTAAAATTAATTATTATAACGCTAGCTCCTCTGTAGAGAAAATCGAAGATTGACAAAACTTAAATAATCGGTCTAGGCATTACCAATTTGGCTGAGCTAAGATGTCACCAACGTGAATGTCAAGCGGTATCATGCAGCGCACCAATATTCCCGATTCTGACCTTCGAGATGCTGTCAGTCCCAATTCTGCGGTTAATTTGGTTTGGCTGGCTCCTTTTTTGCTGGTGCTTGCTTGGTTTTGGGCCAATATCTCGGCAGTTAAATGGCTGTTAGCCTCGTTTGTTGAGATACCCACACTGTACAAGATAGTAATTGGTTTTTTGATTGTAGCATTAGTAGTGCGATCGAGCGGGAACTCGGTTAGCGCAGCCCTCGAAGAGGGTCGCCCGCCGGGATTTTCACCCAATTTCGTTTTGAGGCGATATCCGCTGCTCTTGATGTTGGGTGCGGGTATTTGCTCGATCGCCCTTCAGTGCATAATTGATATCAAACAAATTACTGTCCTGCTATTTATCCTCGGAACTTACGGGCTGTGCGGCTTATTGGTGGAGCCGAACTTTTGGCAAAAAAACTTGCCAGTTGCGGGCTTGCTGGCTTGTATTTTACCATTCAACAGTCAGTTGAATAGCGGATTAGGTTTGCCCGCGCGAGTGCTCACTGCTCAGGTAGTAGAACAGTTGCTCTCAATGCTGCACGTTGGGGCTATTTCTTCTTATGATATTATCGTTTTGGAAAACGGCATCGCTCACGTTGACGTGCCTTGTAGCGGGATTAAAACCCTCTTAGTCGGAACGCTATTTTTGCTAGCTGCTACCTGGCTGGAAGGGCGTAAATTGAGTTTCAGATGGCTGGCAGTATGCGCTGCTAATCTCTTAATGTTAGTGTCGGCTAACGCGGCGCGGGTTGCCGTGTTAGTCCTGGTTTCAGAAGTGTTTAAACAGCAAAACATAGCAGAAATTATTCACGTTCCTCTGGGAATTGTCGGTTTAGTAGGTGCTTGTTTTGTGACCTGGTTAATGCTGCAACGAGTACCGAAATTTCAGCCACAAAAAACTAGCGGTATTTCTGCAAAACCCAACTCAGAAATACTCCAAAATCACCCTTTAGCCAAACCAGGAATAATTGCAGCAGTCACTGTTTTGGCAGTCATGGGTCAACTGTCTCATGTAGAAACGTCAAAAATGGCGATCGCACCTTTAAGATTGCCTGAATACATTAAATCAGAGTCGATTCCCCTAAATCCTAGCGAACAAAAATTCTTCGGCAACTATCCAGATACCCAAACACAAAAGATCAGATTTGTCGCTGGTAATTTGCGCGGTTCCATGCTCACAGTAGCGAGCACATCCTGGCAAACTTATCACGCCCCCGAGTTATGTTTTGTAGCGAGCGGAATTCCAGTCAATCGCATAGAAAAAAAACAAATAACTCCTTCAGTAACAGCCCGGTGGCTGTCTCTAAAAAACAACCAATTATCAGCAGTATACTGGCTGCAATCTGCACAGTTAACTACAGATAACTTCTTGTCCCGTATCGGCAGCGATCTCACTCAAAAAAATCACAATTGGGTGCTAGTTTCCATTTTATTTGACAGTTCGCTAGCAGCCGAAAATCATGAAGTAAAAGAGTTTGCTAGTCAAGTACACGATACCGTTAAACAAAGCTTGCAAGGTAGAAATCAATGAAAATTAAACAGGTATTTGATCGAATTTTTCAAACAATTTTTTGGATGTGGAATTTAACATTTTTATCGATTGTTTACTTGGGAATTTTGCCGATTATAGGAGTGCCATTAGTTATGGCGACAATCGATGGCACCATCCCGCTAGAGTTTTCTTTGACCATGGCAGCTACGATCGCAGTACCCACTGTATGTACGGTAATAGGAGCTAGGCGTTTTAGCAAGCAACCCCTACAGCTAATGCGTTGGTTTTACGGCGTAGAAGCACCGCTATTTTTGCTGTGTTTGCTCCGCTTGTTCCTGCTGCGAGAACTCACCCCAGCTAGTTATCAAATCATCGCTACTATTGCTTTGTGCATTGCAGCATTTTTAGTGGAAATGCTGTACGGATATCTGGGTAAAAAAGAAAATGTTCAAAATATCTCAGATTCTCAAACTTCCCATAATAAACAGCCTCGTTTTTTAAGCTTAATCGGAGAAAAGCGAAGTGCGTGGCTGCAATTAGGATGCCACAGTTTAATGCTAGTAGTTGGCATTTGGGCGGCAACATTGCTGATGTATTACGCTGTACCTGTGGCATTGTTTACACTTTATGGATTCTTCACTGTAGTCATTGAATTTTTCAAGTTTACATGGGTATCAGCATTTTGGGATATCTTTAGATACGGGAGTTGGATCTGGGGTTTAATTTGGATACCGCTATCCTTTATATTGTTTGGTTTAACCTGTAGCTTGTTCGTTGTCATGCCTTCGCTGTACGGCTTTCTCTACATTGATTCCGGGCGGAAAATATGGCAGAGTTTTGCTGCACAATACGGGAAAAATAAAGCGCTAATCGGAAGTTTGGGGGTCATAGCAGCTTGGCTGGCTATTTTCTCGGCTTTGCAGCAGCAGCCGCAAGTTGCAGCACTGAAAATGCTGGCGACTCCCCCCGCAAATGACACGGGTCGCCAAACTTTATTAGCCAAGTCTGATATGATTAGATCCGGCTTAGTCAATGCTTATTTGTCCCCTTACCGCTACCTCAGCACTGTGGGAGAAAACAACCACATTTATGAGATTTACACAAATACTTTAAATTTGCCTGATGGAGCGGCTAAGACTGTGCAGAACAGCTATAATTTTTTAATGTCGCCGTTTTTGTATCAAGGTTCTAATGCTGATGTGGAAAAAGCCGAAAAACTCTACGGCGAATTTTTCGATACGGAACTGCAAAAAGGTGACACAGAAGCAGTAAAACACGCGGTACAGTCAACCTCAAACCGGGAAGAAGCAAAAGCTGGTTTGCTGAATGTCAATCAGGAAAAAGTATGGTTGCAGTCGCAAGCAGTTACAGTCAAAGAAAACGGCGACTGGGCTGACGTTCAACTCTATGAAGTTTACAAAAATCAAACGCCGAACTTGCAAGAAGTATTCTACTACTTTTCGCTGCCGGAAAGCGCCGCAGTTACAGGAGTTTGGCTGGGAGATACTGGGGATTTAAACAAACGTTTTGTATTTACGGTATCGCCTCGCGGTGCCGCACAGCAAGTCTACAACCAACAGGTAGTAGAAAGAGTCGATCCGGCTTTGCTAGAACAAATTGGCCCCAAACAATACCGCTTGCGGGCTTTTCCAATCCCGGCTAAACGAGAATTCACCCAAACTGACGGGCCCACCGAAATGCACCTGTGGCTGACCTACAAAGTCATGCGCCAGCCGCAGGGTTGGGCTATGCCTGTTTTGGCTGAAAAACGCAACATTTTTTGGAACCAAAATACTCGCCGCACGATCGCCGGAAAAGAGGTAAAATACAGCGGGAAAGAAGCAAGAGAAACTTGGCTGCCACCATTTTTGCCAGCAGTCACACAGCAACCGCTAACAGCGCAGCAGGCGGTTCTGCCGGGAGGAAATATCATTTCTGCTAAGCCGCTGGGTGATGCTGATTACTCGCTACCGCAAGGCAAAAAGTTTGCAGTTATTCTGGATACTTCCCGCAGCATGGCGGCGGAAAATAATGAAGTAAAAGAGACTTTTGAATGGTTGAAATCTCATGCAGCAGGCAAAAATGCTGTTGATTTGTATATTGCCAGCGCTGCGGGAATGCCGCCTAAGTTTGTAGAAAATGTACGCAATTTCGATGCGGCAAAGGTGACATTTTACGGTACAATCCAGCTCAAAGATATGCTGCAACAGTTTGCACAGTTGCGGGGCGAGAAAAGTTACGATACTGTATTTTTAGTGAGCGATCGCCACAGTTACGAATTATCGGACGATCGCAAACTTAAACTTTCCATCTCTTCACCCCTCTGGACAGTGCATTTGGGAGGTTTGCCCCCGGGCTACGACGACGCAACTTTAAAGGTGATTCAAGATAGCGGCGGCGGAGTGGCTACGAGTATGAAAGAGGCGCTGCAGCGAGTGGCGACGACAGCAGCTTCGGGCAAATCTACAGTTAGCGTTGTTGACGGCTATGCTTGGAGTTATGCCAAAACCCCGCAGTCGAAAAAAACCGCAAAATCGGCGCCAGTCGCAGAGTTAAAAGATACGGGAAATGAAGGCTTTAAACCTATAGCTGCGCGGCAGTTGATAGCGGCACTTAGCAAGCAGAAAAGTTCAAATCAATTGACGCAACTGGATGCAATGCACGCAGTAGCTAAAAATTTCAAAGTGGTGACGCCTTATTCTTCGATGATTGTGTTAGTTAATGACGCGCAAAGGGAGCAGCTAAAAGCAGCGGAAGCTAAGAGCGATCGATTTGACAGAGAGGTAGAATCGGGTAAGGAGGAGTTAACTAAGCCGAACAATCCTCTCAACGTTTCTGGGGTTCCCGAACCGGAAGAATGGCTGCTTTTGGCGGTAGGTGCGATCGGGCTTTTGGTAATTTTCCTCCGCCAGCGGCGCGCGAAATTGATAGGTTGAAAAGTCCGATGGTTGAAATTTAATTAACTCCTTCCCAGGCGATTTGCTTGGGAAGGAGTCAACGATTAACCAAGCACAGCCTCCGAATCTGCATTACCAGGATCTGCCTGGTAACGAGTAAACCGACTTCTGCAAGAAAACCTGCACCTGCCGTGAGAATATCTGATATCATATCCGGTCGATTACCATAACAAAAACGGTTCGATCGTTTGGAATTCAGTCCGCACCCCCGATCAAATCTGATTGTGGTTAATTACTCGGACACCAGATGAACCCCCGATGCCCATTCAAAACTTTAAGCCGCCACCACTAAGCACCAGTAAAGTCGATTAAGGCTCGATCAAAATTGCTTTCGGTTTCTGAGAATCCAACAGAGAAGCGGAAATCAGAATCACCACATCCTCTGTTTCATTTTGACCGTAATGCACCATGCCCCCTGGCTCAACTAAAGAATCTCCCACCGTCAGACGAGTAGTTTGGCCCGCGTCTAGGGTTTCTTCTTTACCATTGGCGCGTTTAATTTTCGCGGTTCCCTTGACAACATTATAGGTGAGCGTCCCCAATTCAACTTTTTCAATTTGCATCCCTGGATGAATATGAGGTGGCAGTTTTGCCCCAGCAGGAATGGTATAACGTACTAATTCTAAAATTCGACCTTCTGCCTCACTGGGATAACCACTCGCTAAGACTTCCCGCTTCACGGTTTGAGTATAGCTATTGCTCGGTGGTGGTGTTTGCTGACTTCTCGCCACCGTCACTGTTCCCAAGCCAACCATCATCATCACAGAAAAACGCAAACCTAATTTTTTCATAGTCTTTTTTGTTCCAATCTCTAGTTTTTCATGCCTAGTGGGGATTTGATCCGTGAATCATCACTCATCTATCTCGACAAAAACGCGATCGCCCTCAATCTTTACCGGATAAGATTCCAGGGAATCGGCTGGTGCATTCAAACATTTACCAGTATCTAATTTGTACTGATATTTGTGAAACGGACAGGTAATGATACCGTTGCTTACCTTACCCATGTCGATCGGATATTCTAAATGAGTGCAAGCATTGCGGTAACAAGTGACATTCATGCCTTGACGATTCAAAATCAGCGAAGTACCCTCAACTTTTACCTTCAAAATATCCCATTCGGGAACTTGATTCAGCCCTGTTATCTCTACCCACATATAATCTTTCTCGGTTTACATAAATGATTGCAAATTAATGCGCGATCGCCCTTGAATGCAGCAAGGGCGATCGGTGCGACACTCTCCACACCTCAGAAATTAACCCTTTTCCTCGCTATCTCCCAGGTACAACCTGACGAATTCATTAGCCGCCTCCCGATTGAATGTCTGCAACGCTTGCTTAATCGCAAATACCGCCTCAGCGGATGGATCTCGTTCTTCGCTCACCCAACGGCTAACGCTTGATCGATCGATTTCCATCTTTGCCGCCAATTGATATTGACTGATATCGTATGCCTCTAATATTTTTTTGAGGGCTTTACCTGCTCTTCCCATCCTCCCGATTGTGTCAGATAGTCACGATTCTGTAAACGTTGCTAATTGTCACAAAGTGCGGTAAACTTTGTAGATTAAGTGCGATCGTTTTTTCCCTCTCAATTTAATTGTCAGGCTCATCAAATACCGGAGTCTGGCTGGTGCGATCGCCTAGCCCGCCGCCAACCAGCGTAAACTTACGCATATAGGGAGACCTGTACCCTAAAACAATATCCGACTTGGGTACTCCGACTTCAATTAACTCATTAGCAATTCCTACTTCAGTTCCATCTCGCTGAATCCAAATCTTGTCCTCTTTAATATCAATGTGAATAACGCAACCATAAACTCGTCTTTCTCCACGCCATCCCACATGAAACATCAAATAGCGATCGCGTTTGATGTCACAAGCAATTTCAGTTTCTATCTCCCCATCGTCCGAACCGCAGCTAGAGTGTTTTTCAATGATTGATTGAATTAGCTCTCTATACTTTTCTATTTCCATATAACGATCGCCTCTCTTGCAGGATTAAACACAATCAAGTTTAATTGCATCCGCGTCACTGACATTCGAGCTAAACGCCGAGTAAAAAACTCTTCATAAATATCTTCTGGAATTGCCAAATAAAGAAGTCTATCCGGTTCTGACTCTTCCAAAACCACTTTATAATTCCAGGCTTGACCTATGGCCTCGTGAAACTGATTTATCAATGACAGGCCTAAAAAACACTTGATTTCTACTGCTATCTTCTGTCCGTACTTTTCGGCTCCTAACAAATTATTTTCAGCCCCTAAGTCCACATAAAGCTTATCTTCGTCTACTTTGAGGTACAAAGGATCGTGGGTAATAGTCCACCCTTCTTTTTCCAAAGCTGAACATACAGAGACATGAAAGATATCCTTGGCAGACATAGATTTTGAGAAATCATGTTACTCACTCCCATTATATCATATCCTACGACTGTCCCAGACAAACGGGCGATCGCATTTGGAATTAAGTGCGATCGTTTCTTCCTTCTCAATTTAATTGTCAGGCCGAGCAAATACCGGAGTCTGGCTGGTGCGATCGCCTCAATATTTGACGATCGGCTTCAAAGATACTATTCAGCTTTTCCCTAGGGATGAATCTGGCTCAAAATCACCCGCAACCTGTCATAATCATCCTTCAACAAAACACTCAAACTCCTCCCCGCTTCCACCAACCAAGATCGATCGCGCATCCGCAACTGATAAATCTCCCGAATCGCCGCCGCCGTCAGCGCATCCACCGGCGCATTAGTCACTCCCAGCAGCGTCCTCAAAAAATCCAACTGCACCGTAAAATCAATCACCTCATCCGGTTCGCAGCGATAAACCGCCTGGTGAATTTGCGGCGGGCGCGGCGGCAAATACTGATAAATTTTACCCCTCGATGGGCCGTGACCGTTCAACCTTTCCGGCGCAGCCTCAAACCCCACAATCGCCACTCGAAACTCGGTTTTTAGCATCGCAAAAATCTGCGGTTGTTCTTCCCGCAACTCTTCCAGCGACAAACCCAAAGCGCGAGCTCTGTGCACCGAGTCGATCGGGCTAGTCGTAGCGTAATAAACCACGCCGTAAATTTGATTTTTAGACTCTTCATCCTCGGCCTTCACCCAACTCCCAAAAGGCGGCATCACGGGAAAGCTTAAGTCTTCCGGTTCCAAACATTGAGCCAAAAACTCCGAAGTTGCCGTCTCGATTACCTCAGCAATGCGATCGGGATGGCGCTCTTTTGTAGCAAATTGGGGTAAAGGTAAACGCATAGTTTTAGTGATTAGTCATTAGTCATCAGTTATCAGTCATTAGTCATTAGTCAAGGGTTTTCATTTAGTAGCCTGGTCTTGGGTACTTTACCAATTACAAATTACACATTACCCATTACCAATGACTAATGACCGCTGACTATTTCGCGCGGCCAGCCGTAGCATCGACAAGTTCCAACTGCGACAGGCGGAACGTAATCAGCTTGTCCCAATTCCCGCCTTCAAACAGTACCGCGACCTTTCCGTCGCTAACTCGCTGGACTTGTCCTTGAAAGGCGTAGTAAATCTCACCCTTATCTTTAACTCGAACTGCCGAACCTGGAAAAATCATAATTGTTTGAATGTTAAGTTTGCTCTTTATAGCTTACCGTTTATCGTTTCTAGTTCCCAAGCAGAGCCTGAGAACTAGGCAAATCTTCGTCAACCGGAAGACGCGAGGCAAAGCCTCGGAACGAGAGTTTGTTAGGCTAAGGCTGCTACGGAAACTTTACCGGCAATGCGGCCCGCGATCGCCCGCAACTCCCTAGCTGAAGCAGAACCCGGTTGCCCCACCACGATCGGCACCCCCGAATCGCCACCTTCTCGCAACGGAATTTCCAGCGGAATGCGGCCTAACAGCGGCACTCCCAACTCAGCAGCAGTCTTTTCCCCGCCACCAGAACCGAAAATATCGTATTGCTTGTCAGGCATATCCGGCGGCACAAAATAGCTCATGTTTTCCACAATTCCCAACACCGACACTCCCAACTGCTGGAACATCTTTAAACCCTTGCGAGAGTCCAACAAAGCCACAGTCTGCGGCGTCGTCACGATCACAACACCGGCCATCGGCACCGCCTGCGCCATTGTCAACTGCGCGTCTCCAGTACCCGGAGGCATATCGACAATCAGATAGTCTAAATCGCCCCAATTCACCTGATAGAGGAACTGTCGAATGATCCCGTTCAACATCGGGCCTCGCCAAATCACGGGTTGGTCTTTGTCAATTAAAAACGCCATCGACACTAACTTGACGCCGTAGTTGAAGGCGGGTTCGAGGGTTTCCCCGCTTTTTCCGTCCCTAACCATGACTTTCGCGTCCCCCAAACCCAACATATTTGGGTCGTTGGGCCCATAGATATCCGCATCCAGCAAACCCACCTTGGCGCCGGTTTGCGCTAGCGCTACTGCCACATTTACCGCCACCGTGCTTTTGCCGACGCCGCCTTTGCCGCTGGATATTGCGATAATATTTTTAACGCCTTCAATGCCTTGGCGATCGACCACTCCCTTTTGCTGGGGCGTCTCGGCTGTCACCTCCACCGCCACTTTTTCGACTCCTGGCAACTGTTTGACCGCTTTTTGGCAATCTTCGACAATAAATTCTCGCAGCGGGCAAGCAGGCGTTGTCAGCACTAAAGTAAAGCTGACGACACCGCCGTCAATTTTGATGTTACGAATCATGTTCAATTCCACCAAACTCTTTTGCAGTTCGGGGTCTTGCACGGGTCGCAGGATTTCTAAGACTGAACCAACATCGAGTGTATTGGGCATTGTGTTCTCCACCATAGCTCTGCAATTGGGTTAGCGAATTTTCGATCGCAGGTTTAAGTATATTTTTATTGCTATTTTTTAATGTAACTTCATAGCGATCATTTGCAGACCTGCGGTGGCATAATTACATGACGACTGGATTTGGGAATCATCGCCCATCTAAGACTCAAATCTGACAACAGAAATTCTTATGACAGTTTCTACAACTCTTAAAACCGCGACTTCCCCGTTTTTGCCGCCGGCTGACTCTAGAGCTAGAGTCAGCCAATTTATGAAAAGCCTACAAGACGAAATTTGTCAATCCCTCGAACAGCTCGATGGCCTCGGCAAATTTCAAGAGGACTCTTGGGAACGCTCTGAAGGCGGCGGCGGACGTTCTCGCGTCATGCGGGAAGGCAATGTTTTTGAACAAGGGGGAGTCAATTTTTCCCAAGTGTGGGGCGAAAGTTTGCCGGCTTTGATTTTGGCCAAGCACCCAGAAGCTGCCGGTCACGATTTCTATGCAACTGGCACTTCGATGGTGCTGCACCCCCGCAATCCATACTTGCCTACGGTTCACCTGAATTACCGCTATTTTGAAGCCGGGCCGATTTGGTGGTTTGGCGGCGGTGTGGATTTGACTCCTTATTACCCGTTGGCTGAGGATGCAGCTCATTTTCACAAAACTCTGAAAGCAGCTTGCGATCACCACCATCCCGGATATTATCCGACATTTAAACTCTGGTGCGACGAATATTTCTACCTCCCGCACCGCCAAGAAACCCGCGGCGTGGGCGGTCTGTTTTTTGACTACCAAAATGCTCAAGGCGCGCTTTACCGCGACCATCATGTCAAAGGCAAGGCTGCTGAGTGCAGCAACAATATCGGGGTGCCGGAACCTAGAACTTGGGAGTCGCTGTTCGCCTTCGTACAGGACTGCGGCCGGGCATTTTTGCCGGCTTACACCCCAATTATTGAAAAGCACCGATCCAAAGAATACGGCGATCGCGAGCGCAATTTCCAACTTTATCGCCGCGGCCGTTACGTTGAATTTAACTTAGTGTACGATCGAGGCACGACCTTTGGCTTGCAAACCAACGGACGCACCGAATCGATTCTGATGTCCCTGCCACCTTTGGTACGCTGGGAATATGGCTACGAGCCAGAACCCAACTCTCCTGAAGCCGAACTCTACTCCAAGTTCTTAAAACCGCAAGATTGGGCGAATTGGATGCCTCAGCAGTCACCGACGTGAGTTAAACTACTGGGACAGTAACCACCGCGATAGATAATAAATTTGAGGGAAGGGTCAGTGATTCATATTGATCAAAAAACCCACACGCTTCAAGACGGTACAACAGTTATCGTCTTAGCACCGACAGGACGGTTGGACATCACGACAGCTTGGCAATTCCGCCTCAAGTTGCAAGAGTGTATTTCCAAACTCAGCCGCCATGTCGTAGTGAATCTTGGTCAGGTTAACTTTATCGATAGTTCTGGCCTGACCTCACTTGTAGCAGGTATGCGGGATGCGGATAAAGTTAAGGGAAGTTTCCGCATTTGCAATGTTCATCCAGAAGCCAAACTGGTGTTTGAAGTCACCATGATGGATTCTGTGTTTGAAATCTTTGAAACGGAAGAAGAAGCTCTAGAGGGGGTGCCGCGCGCAAGTTGATCGCCGGGCTGGTATCGGTTGCGATGTCACGACAATTAAAGCTTGAGGCTCAGAAGCGTGCAGAAACCCAGCAGAAGAAGAGGAAGCAGGTAAATTCTTGCCTGCTTCCTCTTCTTCTGCTTTCCTGACACATTTGATAGGCCACTTTAAACCGACAAGCTCTCATTTCCGTTCCCAAAAACCTATGCCGAAGCTAGGCATTCCTATTTAACGTGACCCAACGTTAAGATAGACCGCCGCACCTTACCCCCACCAGAGACCTCTGTCGGGGAACGGGAAGATTATTTTGTTCCACCAACTACACCTACCGAAACCAAACAGGCTGCTATTTGGAGCGAAGTTTTCCGATAGCAACAGGTAAGTATTAACGACAACTTTTTTGGGCGTTGCTTAATCAGGGTATGAAAAAAATCAATTGAAAATCCCAAAGTTTTGTGAATACTGGTTTCTATGACTTGCATATTTAGCCTTTCATACCCTAAATCAGCAACGCCCTTTTTTGAATTAGGGGGACACTCCCTGCTGGCAACTCAAATCATTTCTCGCATCCGGCAAGCCTTTTGGCTCGAACTGCCCCTACGCCATCTGTTTGAAGCGCCCACCATCGCTTTCCCGAGCAAGGCGATAGAAACTGCATACCAAACTGAGTTACAGGTGCACTCTTCCGGGAAGGAGGCTTTTGACGCTCTACCACTTCTGGCCCCTGTAGCGCGAGGCACATACGTACCGCTGTCTGTCGCACAAGAATTTATCTGGTATTCCCAGCAGTCGAAATCTGACAGTTGCCGCTGCGACAGTGGTGGGGGTTTATGTTTCACTGGAGCCATCTCGCCCCAAATATTAGAGAGGAGCATTAACCTGAACTTCCCTGCAAATATACTTGCTCAGGCTCAAAAGCCTGTCATCACAAAGGTTTCAATTGTTGAGTAAAAAATTGTGTGCCCATGCAGATAATTGATATCTGTTTGCGATCGGCAATTATACCATTTCTCTAAAATCGTGCAACACTTTTCGACCCCCCTAGCCCCCCCGCTGCATTGCGGGGGGAACAAGAATACTGTTGCATTCTTTTTTCAAATTGGTATTAGATTGAATCTACAACAATTGAGCGCGAGATCCTGCGTCAGCTATTGCTGATAAATGGGTACAAATTTCCAGCTCAACAATTGAAACCTTTGTAGAGTAAGAGTTTTAGGACTGTTAGTACATTTGTATGGGGGAAGTTCAGCTTAACCGGAACTGACGTTATTTATATCTGTGCAACGTCGGAACGTGCAGATTGACTGACACCGCCCTCAAACCAATATCTCAGCAGCAAAATCCTGACGCTTGACAAATCTAAAAGGGCCCATTAAAGCTCCCCAGGTAGCTTTGCCTGTCGTGGGGTTTATTCCTTTGTCGTAGCTGAGAAATTCCTCGCTTGCTGCTTCAAATCCCAAGTCTACTTGGTAATTTTGCCCCCCGTAGGTAAAGCCGCAGCGAGTGCCCTCCGGTAAAGATGCCCGAAACCGATAGCCGTTTGAGCCTAAATTTTGCACCGCAACCGAGAGGGTGCAGCCGGGGAGAAATTGAATTTGCTCGCTGGTTAGCTTTTTGAGCAAGTCGGGGTTGCGACCGGCTCCTTTGAAGGCTGAAATATCCTTGAACATATAATACTGAGCTTCCATAAGTCCCGGCGCTGTCTGTGAGTGCCTCAGTTGCACGATGCGGGGGCGGTATGGCTTGTCTAATTGCAGAATGCTGGCTTGTTCCGCAAACAGGGTAATGCTGGGTTCCTCCAAGAGAGCAACCGGCAGGGGTCTTTGCCACAAACGAAGGTGAACGTACCAAGTCGGGTCTGCTAGCGCTTGTTCCCGGTTGTCAAATTCGCCTGCCATGTACTGGGCTAAAGCTATTAATTCAGGAGAAATTGTCATGTTTGTTTGATTTTTCAGGTTTATGGCTTGACAGCAAAAAGTTATTGTGATATGCCTTGGAAGGTCTGGGCTGGGCAAGTCAGAAGATTAGATTTATGAGCGATCCCAGCTAAGCTATGATTGTAAAGATACTGGGGTTTTGCCCTCCTACTGCGACATATTAATTGTTGCTGCCGATCGCGCGCAAAATCTTTTTGATAAAATTTTGTCTCGCTTGGAGGCGGCAACGCTCAAAAAAACTGGCAATGTTTGTCAGCCCGATCGCAGAATTGATTCCCCCGACTTTACTCACGCCGCGCTGGCGGCACGCCCGCTGCGGCAAAATTATTTATCTATAAGACTCAGGTGAACAATAACCGTACTGTTTCAGATACTAAGCGAAGCTTCTATACGATTCACACTCGACCGATCAATTCAATTTACCGTCGAGTGGTGGAAGAGTTGATGGTAGAAATGCACTTGCTTTCGGCGAATGCCGATTTTCAATACGACCCAATTTATGCTTTGGGTGTGGTGACAGCTTTCGATCGATTCATGCTTGGGTACGCCCCAGAAGCAGACAGAGTTTCGATTTTTAACGCTTTGTGCAAGTCCGTAGAAGACGATCCAGAACGCTACAAGCAAGACGCTCAGCGATTGGAAAGCTTGGCGGAGCGACTTTCCGGGCAAGAGTTGCTCTCGTGGATCGATCGCTCTACCAGCTTTGAAGATACAGCGGATTTGCAAGCGTCTTTAGGGGCGATCGCCAGCAACCCTCAATTTAAGTACAGCCGCTTGTTCGCGATCGGTTTGTTCTCGCTGTTAGAAAAAGCTGACCCCGACTTGGTAAAAGACCAAGAAACGCGAAACGACGCGATCGCCAAAGTCAGTGCTGCCTTGCACCTGCCAGAAGACAAAGTTAGCAAAGATTTAGATTTGTACCGCAGCAATTTGGAAAAAATGACCCAAGCGCGCATAGTGCTTCAAGATGTCATCCAAGCGGAACGAAAAAAACGCGAAAAGCGAGAAACAAAAGTTACCGCCAGCCCCTCTGCAGACTCTTCTGACAGCAACAATTAATCGTTTGGAAGAAGAAGGAAGTTCGGCAAGTGATTCTGTAACAGATGTCAGGAAGAAAGTCCTTAGGCTTGGCTCAGGGTAAAAAGAAGGAAGAGGGTTTATTTGTTTTTTCATAAAATAAAAAACTCTTAAATTTTAATTTTTTTCTTGAATTCTGGCTTCGGCCTTGTGCCTTCAGATGAATGTTGCTTGCTCAAAAACTAAAAATCCCGCTTTCGGAATTGAGCGGGATTGACTTAACCAAAATAGAGCTGTTGGGGCGGTACTAAGGCTGCGGCTCAAAATTAGTGGCGTTAGCTTGCAGCCAAGTGCTTAGCTGTGAAAGAACCTCGTTGCCCGAAGATTTGCCCAAAGCTGTGGGGTTTGGGGTGTCAGGCCTGTCCAAGTTGCGGGCGATCGCTGCGTTGACTTCTTTGGCAATCAAATCGTGAAGTTGCTCTTTAGCCCTAGCCCTTTGAAAGTGAGCTCCCTCTTCTGTCGTAGCGTACAGAGGTGGCAGCCTATTTAAAGCATAAGCTGCAATATCTCCCACATCCAGACTCAAGTCGCTCGTCGCCTCAATTTCTGCCACCCTAGCGATCGCATCGCTGAGTACCAATTCTTCCATCACGTTGATGAACTGTTTGCGCGGCAGAACCACAACTTCGCCAGTCAACAAAGATCCCATCAGACGATCCAGAGCCATGTACTCTTCGATCGACAATTCCGAAGCCGTATTGCAGATCCGTCCCACCTCAGCTTCCATAGACGGCGTTAAATAACCATCTTGCAAAGCCTGTTCAACAATTTTTTCAATACTCATATATGCGTCCCCGCTCAACGGCATCATTAATAAAGTTTTGTGAAGACGCAATTGTTAGCGTCTTGAGATTCGAGTTTGGAGGGTTGAGTTGAGAAATTTTATACAAATCCTAACTCAATACTGATAACCCATAACAGTTATGTGTAGACCCCAGCCACAAACTTACCCCATAATTGACGGCTTTATCCGTCAAAACCTGTAAAAACTCCTACTCAACTCCCTGAAGCCGCCAAGGTACAGGATCGACGGACTGCCCGTGCACGTACAATCCCCAGTGCAGGTGAGGGCCTGTGGAAGCCCCCGTTGACCCCAGAGCACCAATTACTTGACCTGCTTTCACGACATCGCCTTCCTTGACATCAATCCGGCTGAGGTGCATCAAAATACTTGCTACCCCCTGACCGTGATCGATACCAACCACGTTCCCGTGGATTTTGAACCCTTGCGATTCGCGTCCCACTAGAGACACCCGACCGGCTGCTGGTGCCACGACAGGGGAACCGTAAGCACCCGCGTAATCAACGCCCCGGTGGTAGTAGTCCTGAGCAAATACCCCATTATAATACCGCCGCACCCCGTAAATAGTGGTGATTTCGCCGGAGTTGGGGCGCAACAATTTGCCGTCCCAAAATTTTTCGGTTGTCACCAGTGCTTTAAATGCGTCTACGCGATCGAATTCGGCATCTGTACCTTCCTCGTCTTTCCCAGGCGGTAGCCAGATGGATTGGGTGGGAAAATCTCGACCGCGCACTTGCACGCTCAAATTCTTCACTTGTCCGTCACCTGTGACTTGGATTTGGCGGGCACCGGGTTTCTCTACCGGCGTCGTCGGCAGCAAAGCCCGAAAGCGTCCGTTGCCGATGGGAAACGCAGGGTAGTTTTTCTGCTGTAAAGAAACTTTTGGAGTTTCCCCGCCGCTACCGTCAACCTGAATGATTACTGACAGCGTATCTCCCAGTTCGGGATTTGCCGGCGTCACCTGCACCTGCAAAGCTTGTGCGGCAGATACCACACTCAGAAGGCCCGCAACAATTCCCCCACTCAAACTCACCGTTAGCTGCTTTGTCTTCAACCCTCCCCACCGGAAAATAGGATTCAGAATTATTTTTGCACTTTGTCGGCAGTTGCCTTGATTTACATTCGTCATCACCGATATCCTAAATTCTTATCTAGCTAATGTTACACAAAGTAGCTAACTCTAGCACGCTCTCACTGCAAAGCGTAACGCAATGTTAGGACTTGCGCCAAGTCGGTAAATGTAGCCTGTTAAAGCGCAAAACCCAACGCACGATTTGCCTTGTTTGTAGCGTAACTGGGTAAGTTTTGAGTATTTGGCGTATTTATTAAGTAAATGCCATAGTGGTTAATCATATAAACGTCAAAATGCCATGCCAAATGACCAAAATCAACCCAGAGAATATGATGCCGTCAAAGGCGGTCAAAATTCAACTCCTGTCGATGCCGCGGTACTGGGAGGAATTGCCGGCGTTAAAAGCCACCTAGCCTCGCCCTCTGTCGAAGTGAGAATCATCGCACTCTCCGAAGCGCTCAAATATGGAGAAGCAGGGTTAGATTTGATACTGGGAGCATTGCAGGATGAGTCAGTACAGGTGAAATTAGCTGTCTATTCACTACTGAAAGATAGAAATGAGGAGAAGATCAAACAACATTTACAAAACTATTTTTTTGATTTTGATGTCATCACTGTTAATTCTAATGGACGAGAAAGCAGCCGCAGCAAGTCGTTTGCTTTCTACTTCCCCGAAGACCTAGGAAATGGAATTGTGTTGGAAATGGTTTACATTCCCGGTGGCACATTGATGGTAGATTCGCCAGTAACAGAAGTTGATAGATATAGAGTTTACTCCGAAGGTGAGAAGCCTCAAGTCACAATACCCGCTTTTTATGCAAGCAAATACCCCATCACCCAAGGACAGTGGGAAGCAGTAATGGGAAAGGAAACCAACCAATCGAGTTTCACAGGTAAAAAACATCCTGTTGAAAATGTATCGTGGTTGAATGCCATCAGATTCTCTCGAAAACTCTCGCAAAAAACCAGTAAAAAATATCGTCTTCTGAGTAAAGCAGAATGGGAATATGCCTGCCGTGCCGGTACAACAGCCCGATTTGACGGTGATTTTTTTATGGAAATTATAAAAGAAGTTAACCGTGAAGGCAATCATCTCGACCTTGATCCACCGCAGGGTCTTCATCGCCAAATAAAGGATGTGGGGAGTTTTCCCCCTAATGCTTTTGGACTTTACGATATGCACGGCAAGGTTGCGGAGTGGTGTGGCAATAGTGGCTTGGATAATACCGATAAAGGCCCCGAGATTGGCGGTATTCTCCCGCTCTCAACCAGGATGGGGCTTGACTCTATCGCCCAGACAGATCCCAAGTGGTTGAATCGCAGCTTGCACCTGTGTCACAGCCCGTACCAGGCAGGCATTGGCTCTTCTTTGATAGAGGGTTTTCGCGTCGCAATGTCGTCGTATTCTTTCCTCTCCTAGTTTGTCCAGCAAGGGTTCTTCTTTTCTCTTTAGCCCTTTTTGTTCTTTTCTCGATTATTTGTAGGGTGCGTCGCTTTCTACAACCTGCAAATTCGAGCGAAAATCTCACATATCCGCACCATCCAAAAGACGGCGCGATCGAACCAATTAGGCTTTACGGCGCAGAGCTGACATAGTTCTCAATTTTTTACGGAGATTAAAGATAGCGACGCACCTTACAAACTCCGAAATTACCCTACAATTAGCTTGCTTGTGCCTTCGGAAGAAACATTTTTTCAACAACATTTTTCCGCAGAAAAACCGTCAATCGATTTTAGATTTTAGATTTTAGATTTTAGATTTTAGATTTACCCCACGGATAAATGCGGGGGCTTGAGGATTTTCGATTTGAGATTTTCGATTGATTCCACGGATAAATCACGTGGCGGGTACCACCTTTGAAATTCTTGGTCAGCGGTTTTTCTATTGCAGAGTAAAATATGCAGCCTGCAACTACAGTTATCAACCCTAGCAGAGCCGGGGCGAAAAAAGTATCGAAATATTTTCCTAAATTAGCATTTTGCAGGATTTTTGTAGTTGCTGATATTAGCGATCCGTGAATTAAAATATCGAGTAAGAGGCCTCTCCTAAGTATGTCAAAATCTGAGTAACTTTGGGAGAATCGTTAAGGTCGATAGATGCCGAACCTATGATTAACAGAGCCGCCAGCAGGGCAAAAGTGCTAATTCGATCGATTTCTATTTTATTCGCAGCAAAAATCACTAATAAAACCACATATCCTAAATTTCCGACTCC
Organism: Microcoleus sp. F10-B2; assembly: GCF_036704965.1. Taxonomy (NCBI): domain Bacteria; kingdom Bacillati; phylum Cyanobacteriota; class Cyanophyceae; order Oscillatoriales; family Microcoleaceae; genus Microcoleus; species Microcoleus sp. F10-B2. The sequence continues at coordinate 118,795 of NZ_JAUBTB010000003.1, forward strand.
CAATAAAACCATCTATTTTTGCTAAGTTTACTGCCAAAATTAATTACAATATACCCAGCCAAGCAGCCTAAAACAAATTCTAGATTCATATTGCAAAATACGAGATTTAGTAGCAAAAAAGCATAGCTACCGTCAAATTATACTATTTTCAAATAATGGAGAATCGTGACAAATAGCCAAGTCGAAAGTATCGTACAGAATGTTTTGGTTTCAACCATATAGCTATCCTGAACAGGAAGTAAAAATATAATTCGTAAATTAAATTCAACCTACATTCAGAATGGAAAATCATTGTTAGGCAGCAAAAGCAGCGACGTAATTATTTTCCCAAAACCTAAATCTTGATTGTTAGCAAACCCTGGAATTACTAGAAAAAAACTCAAATAATGAGAGTAACGCTCCAATAAATTGGGTAATTTTTTAGGGTGCGTTTGATTAAAAATGATTTCAACTGGTCGGGTTTGCCGATCGCCGATCGGTGAACGTAGACTATCATACATAAAACCGATCGATACAAAAAAGTAACCTACACCGCTCCACCAGCTTCAAACAGATTAAATAAAGATACTTTATTTAATCTTTATCTACTCATGTGGTTTAGGTGAAACAGCAACACCAATAAGCTCCAATACCCCGACAAACTTGCAATATTTTAAGCTTTTTGTGAGGAGTTGAACTCTGTGTCATGAGAAAATACCTTGTTCAAGGATGGCAGTTGCCCTTGCTCCCCAACTACAGTCAACCCCCTAAACATAGTCAACACATTAGACACTATAATATAACTTTATACTTTTTTCATAAAGTTGTGCAAGAAGACTTCCGACTGATCGTGGACTTAGTTCTAGTTCTCGCTGCTGCCGCAGCAGGAGGACTCTTTGCATCGCTGTTGCGACAGCCGGTAATCCTCGGATACCTCCTGGGAGGGATGGTAGTCGGGCCGGCAGGGTTGGGACTGATTAAAGAATTAATTCAGGTAGACACCCTGGCTGAATTCGGCGTTGCTTTTCTGTTATTTGCTTTGGGAGTGGAATTTTCTTTCGCCGAACTCCAGAAAGTTAAAGCCATTAGTCTGGGCGGGGGGGGCTTGCAAATTGTGCTGACGATCGCCTTTACTACTGCAATTTCCTTGGCTGTAGGCTGGGTAGAATCGCCCGCTCAAGGCGTGTTTTTAGGAGCGATTCTGTCGCTTTCCTCGACAGCAGTTGTACTGAAATGCTTGATGGAGCGCAATGAAGGCGGTACTTCCCACGGTCAAGTCATGCTGGGAATATTAGTAGTTCAAGATTTGGCCTTGGGGCTAATGCTAGCAGTTTTGCCGGCCCTCAACCAGCCAGCAGAAGCGATCGGCATGACGGTAGCCTGGGCCCTGCTGCGGATCGGGTTATTTGCTCTCGGTGCTGTAGTGGCGGGCATTTGGATCGTACCGCAGTTGCTGCGCTACCTCGCGAAAACAGAAAGTCGGGAACTGTTTTTGCTGGGAGTTGTGGTTTTGGCTTTAGGGATTGCGCTGCTGACAGAATATTTGGGTTTTTCGATCGAGATGGGCGCATTTGTGGCGGGTTTAATGATTTCGGAAGTGGAATATGCCGACCAAACTCTAACTTATGTCGAGCCTTTGCGAGATATTTTTGCATCCTTATTTTTTGTGACCATCGGAATGTTAATCGACCCAGTGTTTCTCTGGAACCATCTAGAATTAATTCTGGGACTGGTATTTCTAGTATTTGTCGGCAAATTCTTGATAATAGCGCCGATCGTCCGACTATTTGGGTATCCGCTAAAAACAGCATTAATCACAGGTTTGGGGTTAGCTCAAATAGGAGAATTCTCCTTTGTACTCGCTAGTTCCGGCCAAGCTATGGGACTCGTTTCGCGAAACGTTTACCTGTTAATTTTAGGAACGACAGCAGTTACCCTCGTGCTGACTCCGTTTGTATTGAGAAGCGTGCCGCAGTTATTTAAGTGGGCGGAAAATTTCGGGCCTTTGCAGCACTATTTTGACGAAACATCTCAACCTGTGGCAATAGCTGAAACTTTGCCGGAACAAAATCATGTTGTGGTTTGCGGCTACGGGCGAGTCGGCAGAATTTTAGTCAAAATGCTGCAAAGCCGCAACTGTTCAATTGTGGTGATCGACGAGTCAGAAAGTAGAATTCAAGACTGCAGAGTCCAAGGAATTCCTTACATTTACGGGAACGCTGCCAGTTGGCACGTATTGGAAGCCGCCGGAGTGGAACGGGCAAAAGCAATGGCGATCGCCCTTCCCGATCCCATGAGCACTCGCTTGTGTCTGAAGCGGGCTTTAGAATTAGTCCCGGATTTGGATATTGTCGTGCAGGCAAACCAAGATAAAGACATCGAACTGCTTTACCAACTCGGGGCCTGGGAAGTCGTGCAGCCGGAGTTTGAGGCCAGCTTAGAACTGTCTGCCCACTTGCTGGCTGGCATGGGGATCTCGGCAATGGCGATCGGGCGGGAAGTGCAGCAAATTCGCAGCAGCCGTTATTTGGAATTGCGGCCACCGCGCGAACCTTTGGCGATTTCGCGGGATTTGAAAGTGGCGGTTCGAGATATGAACAGCGAGTGGTACAGCTTGCCGTCAGGTTCGCCCTTCGCCAGCATGACTCTGGAAGAAACTAACTTGCGACAGTTGACAGGGGTCAGCGTGATGGCGATCGTCCGCGCAAATGGCGAGGAAATTGATTATCCCAACGGCAAGACAGCTTTGCAGTCTGGCGATCGAGTTTTGGTAGTGGGAGAACCGGAAGAAATCATCAGCTTTGAGTTGCTGGCGAAGGGCGAAGTTGCAGTGCCGCAGGGCGGTAGTTCTTGCCAGTGGCTGAGGCTGCCAGCCAACAGCCTTTGGGCGGGCAAAAAACTGTCAGAGGTAGATTTGCTGACCCAGTATGGGGTGCAGGTGCGGGCGATCCGCCGGGAAGGGAAGTTTACTCGCTGGCCTGACGGAACTACCAATTTGCAAGAAGGCGATCGTTTGCTGCTGTGCGGCGGCTTCTACGAACTAGGCTTGATGCAGCGGACGGCCTCGCCGCCGGTTCGGCAACCTGCCTTAAAGCTGCCGTTTCTGACCACCCAAGTCAGCGAAAAGCTGTTTAGCGATTAGGGAAGGAAGAAGGAAGAAGGAAGAGGGAAGAAGGAAGAGGGAAGAAGGAAGAAGGAAGAGGGAAGAGGGAAGAAGGAAGAAGGAAGATTTGTTCCACTGTCTCCCTCTCCCAATCTCCCAATCTCCCCCTCTCCCCCTCTCCCAATCTCCCCCTCTCCCACTCTCCTCAGCCGTTGGGTTTGAGATAAGCAATTGCTGGCCGCGAGATCAGAATTTGTGTTTCTGACGGATCGAGGAGGCAAATGCAGCTATGATCCTGCCAAAAAATTCGACCCGCTAGCAAGTCGCCGGTCACGAGTTTAATCTCTACCTGTTCTTTGTCTTTGATGTAGCTTTGTATTAAGCGAACGCTGGGCAATCCGGTCTCAAATTCTGACATAGTGGGAAATGGGTAATTTGGTCATTAGTCATTAGTCATTAGTCATTAGTCTTGGGTGGCAAACTGAGGATTGAGGAGGGAGGACTAAGGAGATGCGGGCGGAACGCAACTGGTAAATGACTAATGACTTTATGAAGTCTATCAACTAATCAGTTTTAACATTCAGAGGTTTTTATGCCGATCGAGTTTGCGAAGTATCAGGGACTGGGAAATGATTTTATTCTGATTGACAACCGCCACTCGTCAGAACCGGCGATTACGCCAGAACAAGCTGTGGAGTTGTGCGATCGACATTTCGGGATTGGCGCAGACGGTGCGATATTTGCTCTTCCAGGGCAAAACGGCACTGACTATACGATGCGGATTTTTAACTCCGACGGTTCGGAACCGGAAATGTGCGGCAACGGAATTCGCTGTTTGGCTAAGTTTATCGCCGATTTGGAAGCGAAAGAAATTCACCCCCCCCAACCCCCCCTTGCTAAGGGGGGGAGTGAATCTAAGGAAATTCACCCCTCCCTTGCTAAGGGGGGGAGTGAATCTAAGACTGAGTACCGGATTCACACCGGTGCGGGCGTTATTGTCACCGAATTGCGATCGGACGGTCAGGTGAAAGTGGATATGGGAGTGCCCCGGCTGCTGGCGGCGGAAATTCCGACAACTTTGGCCGCACCGGATGCCAAAGTTATAGATGTGCCGATCGAAGTTGCGGGTAAATCTTGGTCTGTTACCTGCGTCAGCATGGGCAATCCTCACTGCATTACTTTTGTAGAGGATGTTGCGGCTGTTGCTTTAGAAACTGTCGGGCCTCAATTCGAGCACAACCGGGCATTTCCGCAGCGTACCAATACGGAATTTATTCAAGTGATACGTTCGGACTATGTAAAAATGCGGGTGTGGGAAAGAGGCGCGGGTGTTACTCTAGCTTGTGGGACTGGTGCTTGTGCTGCTGTGGTAGCTGGGGTGTTGGTAGGGAAGTGCGATCGGGCAACTGCGGTTGAACTCCCCGGCGGCGTTTTGGAAATCGAATGGGCAGAAGTTTCAGGGCGAATTTACATGACCGGGCCGGCACAGCTAGTATTTACTGGTTGTATTAGTCATTAGTTATTAGTTATTAGTCATCAGTCACTGGTCAGAAGGTATTTTTTGTTGAGTTAACAAACAAGAAAAATTATTGAATTCAAAATTTTTCTTGAATTCTGACCAATGCCTTCCGCCTTCACCAGTTATTGGCTGCGGACTGAAGACTGAAGACTAATAACTAAGCCTGAAATCTAAAATCTAAAGTCTAAAATCTAAAATTAAGTAGGTGGGCTGGCATGGCTGGAGGTATTTATCTGATTCAGGACGACGACAGGCTGGTAGAAATGATGGAACAGCCCTACGACTCGGAAGACCAGTTACAAGATTTGCTAATAACTTATCCTAATTTGATCGCGGGAGACCAAATCGATCGGGCGACGCCGCGCAGGTGGCTGTTAATTTCGCGGGAAGCAGCAGTGGCCAGCGATGAGGAAACAGCGGTGCAGTGGTCGCTGGATCATTTGTTTCTCGACCAAAATGCCGTTCCTACTTTGGTGGATGTCCGGCGAACTCCTAATGCCGAACTGCGGCAAAAAGTTTTGGGTCAGTCGATCGACTATGCTGCTAATGCGTTGTTTTACTGGCCCATCGATTCAATTATTGCTCTGTTTGAAGCTAATTGTCGCGATCGGGGTCGCGATCCAGAACAGATTTTTGAAGAGTTTCTCGGCGCAAATGCTAATGAAGAAAGATTTTGGCAGAAGGTTAAAACTAATTTGCAAGCGGGTAAAGTTCGCTTAGTGTTTGTAGCTGACGAAATTTCCGCTGAAATGCGCCGAGTTGTGGAATTTCTCAACGAACAAATGGACCCGGTTGAAGTTCTAGCCCTGGAAATTAAGCAGTATGTCAGTGAAGACGGTCTGAGAACTTTGGTTCCCAGAGTGATCGGTCAGACAGCGGAAGCACAGCAGAAAAAATCCAGCGCAACGCGCGAAAGAAGGCGGTGGGATGAATCTTCATTTTTTGCGGAAATCAAAGCTAGACGGGGCGCGGACGAGGCGCAAATGGCAAGATCAATTTACCTTTGGGCGAAAAGTCAAGAACCCGAAGTTCAAATCCACTGGGGAACCGGGGATGCCTACGGCGGTTTCGCCGCTCAATTGCTTCACAGAGGAAGAAAACCCTATCAGTTATTCACTGTAGATATTGCTGGCAGAATGGAGATTTCTGCTGATAATTACGGTTCCCAGCCGCCTTTTAATGCGGAACATTATTGGCTGGAATTGAGAAGTAAGCTGAGTTCGATCGGTCTGTCGCTGCCTATAGAACCGGGTGAGAGAAGGTCGCCCAGTTTGGCTTTGTTTACTTTGCAAGACGAATCTGCCGTCAAGCAAGTTATGGAAACTTTTGGCTGGGTGATCGAGCAAATTAAAACGTTATAGTCAGTTGTCATTAGTCAGTAGTCCTTGGTAGTTAATAATTGGTTACGATCGCAAACAAATAACAAATAACCAATAACAACTAACAACCCACAAATAACCAATAATATCATGTCCGATCGATTGACCGCGATTAAAGGCCGGGGCGGGTTTACAGATTTTCCCGTTTCTATTCAATATCTTGGTGAACCCGCCCCTACAGGAATCATGGTTAATTGACCGGACATGATATAACAACTAACAACCCACAAATAACCAATAACAACTAACAACTGACTAATGACTACTGACTAATGACTCTTGACTATTGATAGCGAATATTAGCTTGTTTCATGCGCCGCAGGGCTTCTCCCAGCCGATCGCAATCTGCAATTAAACTAATTCTCACATATCCTTCGCCGCCCGGCCCAAAAGCATTGCCAGGAGTCACCACAACACCAGTTTGCTGCAAAACATTCAGGGCAAAATCAGTCGAACTCATGCCCGGAGTGCAGGGAACCCACAGATACATTGCAGCCAGAGGTTTGGGAATATTCCACCCTAATTCTGCCAATCCTTCCACCATGAAATCCCGGCGAGTCCTGTAACGATTCTGCACTTCGTCCAAGTAACTGTCCGGCAATTGCAGTGCTGTTTCTGCTGCTGTTTGCAAAGCCGAAAATATACCGTAATCTAGGTTAGTTTTTAATGTCCGCAAACCTTGGATAATTTTGCTATTTCCTACTACAAAACCGACGCGCCAGCCGGCCATATTGTAGGTTTTGGACATGGTGTGAAATTCGACGCCGATTTCTTTACCGCCCGGAATTTCTAATAAACTTGTCGGTTGATAGCCGTCAAAGGCTAATTCCGCATAACACAAGTCGTGAACCAGCAAGATTTGATGTTTGTGTGCGAAAGCCACAATATCTTTGTAAAATTCGCGGGGTGCAGTCGCTCCAGTCGGATTACTGGGATAATTAAAGTAGAGTATTTTGGCTTGTTCGGCTACGCTGTCTGGAATGTCGGCTAAGTCAATTACCCAGTCGTTTTCTGGTTTGAGGATGATGTTGTGAACTTTTGCACCGGCAATGATTGGCCCGCGAAATAATACGGGATAAGCAGGACTTGGTACTAATATTAAGTCCCCTGGATTGATATAGGCGATCGCAAAATGTGCTAAACCTTCTTTAGAACCCAACAAAGGCAATGCTTCGCTTTCTGGATCGAGTTCAACGTTGTAGCGGCGGCTGTACCATTTAGTAATAGTACGGCGAAAACTGGCAGTTCCTTCAAAGGGTGGATAGCCGTGATTTGCAGAATTTTGGATGGCTGCGACGGCGGCTTCTACTACTGGTTGAGGAGTGGCACCGTCAGGGTTTCCCATTCCTAAGTCTATTAAATCGAGTCCTTGTTCGCGGGCGCGGGCTTTGAGTTCGTCGAGACGGGCAAATACGTAGGGCGGTAGTTTTTGCAACCTGTCAGCAGGGCTAATCCAATCCAAGGTCATTTATTTTGTGTCAGTTGTCAGTTTTCCTGGTTTGTAGTAAGGACTTTCGTCCTTGCTAGCACAGCTTTTTCAGGACTTTAGTCCTTACTACAAACTGTTTTAATTCTTAATCTTTAATTCTCCCACAGGTGCGGTGGTAGAAACCATCGCTGCCATTAATTGTTGGGGAACAACTTTAAAAGGCAGTCGGTGGATGTCGGAATTGGGATTGCAGGCGATATCGGCGGCGCGCTGCAATTCTGTGATGGTAATGTCTCCGAGTCCGAGGTGGTCTAAAGTTTGGGGTAATCCAATCTCGGCGTAGAATTTTAGCAGTTGCTGTCTGGCGCTAGCGGCGAGTTGATTGTTTTGCAGCATTTCTTCGAGTCGCAGTTGTACTAAAATGCCGTAGGCGACTTTTTCGCCGTGCAATGTGCCGTGACTTGCTAATAGATGAGTTAGACCGTTGTGGACGGCGTGGGCGGCGACGGTGCGGCATTGGGCGCCGCCGATTCCGCCGATTACTCCTGCTAGCAATACGGCGGCATCTGTGACTTCTTGCCAGGTTTCGCTACCGGGTTCTTTGAGGGCGGCGGCTGATTTTTGGAATAATATATCGCGCAGTATTCTAGCTTGTTGAACGGCGGAAATGATCAGGGTTTGTTCGGAGTGTCCGCTGCTGACTGATGCTTCGTACCATTTGGCGATCGCATCTCCAATTCCTGCTACTAATGTCCGCTGCGGTGCCGTTTGAATTAAGCCGTAGTCGAGTATTAATAAGTCGGGACATCTGGCTAATGTGACATCGTATTGGAATGCACCTTGTTCTGAATAAATGTTAGAAAGGGCTGTCCAAGCGGCACAGGTGGCGGCTGATGTGGGTATGGTGACGATCGGGATTTTGCACTGATAAGCGACGAGTTTAGCTGCGTCTAAGGCTTTGCCGCCGCCGACACCGATGATGAAATCGGCTTCATGGGTTTGGGCTGCTGCGCGGAGGGTTTCGAGGCTGGTTTCGCTGCAATCCTTGCCGTAGGCTGTTTCGGCGGATTTTAACTGCTGCTGTTCGAGGATTGGTTGCAGGTAGGGTTGGGCGGCGGCGAGGGAGTTGCTGCCGCCGACGATTAGCGGCCGCTTTCCGAAACGGGCGATCGCATCTCCGGCTTGTGCGATCGCCGATCGACCCCGCAATACACAGGCGGGAGCAATTGTCAAGGAATAAATTGCAGTTGGGGTGGCGGTTTTAGTGCTTTGGGTTTGAGTCATCGAACCACTGGATAAGTGACGAGAAGGTTGACGCTTTGCAGGATTGCTGGATTTTATAGGATAACTCTAACCCATGTTGGGCGATCGGGTAAGTTTTGTAAAGTTTTTATTAAGTATTGTGCGGGTTGGGGATCGAACGGGGGAGTTGAGGGGCGGGCGATCGAATTATCATTAGAATTGAGGCTTAACGTACCAATCCCAGACTCGTTTCACTTCTGCTGCATCCGGTTGAGAAATTTGCCCGATTTTCCCTAATAACAAAGACTTCTCCAGAGAATCTAATCTAGACAAACGCACTGTTGAAGCAACGCGCAAACCGCTAGCAGACCAATCATTAAGCAATACATCAGTTTGGGTGCGAGGTTTTGCAGAAGTAACGGCTGCTGCTACTACATCCTCGCCATCTAACCACAGTAAAAGTACGGGACGTTTTTTAAAGCCTGCGCCGCTTGTAAAGGGAATATTTGCCACCCAAAAATCACCCGGTTCAATAGTCGTCATAAAGTCCTTCGTCTTCGGGTGCGTAACCTTTCAAAAAAGCATCGTGACTGCGAGTAATAGCTGGGTCAATTAAATATTCTTCGCTGTTGACTGCAAAAAACTCTGTTAATTGGGCAGCGGTTAAATCTTGTTGGGTTGTTATCTCTACAAACGGTTTTAGTATTGGAGGGGATTCTAATACGCAACTCAAAAACTCAATAAACGAGCGCTTGGGATGCGATGGCTCTGTTTGCAAAAAATTGGACTCATAACTTTCATTTAGTGACGGTTTTACTTGTGCTTGATGTACAAGAAATTGCACAAAATCCAGAACTTCCTGTCGCTTTTCTGTTGGAAGCAGTTGCAGATTTTCTAATAATGTTTTTTCGAGATTGCCGAGTCTCAAAAAAATCACTGGATATGTGAAAGTTTTTGCTGGTTGGTTCATGGGAGTTTGACACTAACAGTAAAATTAATGTACTTATACGATTATAACTGACTTGCTCGGTCTGCGTGCGATCGCCCTTACCAATCAATTTTAGCTTTTTGCAACAGGAAAAGAGCTAGTCACAATATGCTCTGATTTTATACCAGCCTCAATCAGCGATTGGCTTAGCCCTTCCTCGAAGTTATCCTCTTCAATTACAACTTGACGATCGACTAAACGAGCATGAAACAGAATGGTGTCAATCCAGCGCTGTTTATCCCAGCCTGTCGCCAGAACCAGAAAGTGACCCGAATCGACATCACAGACGGAGTAAAGCTCGATCGCCTGTAAACGGGGTTGCGCGCGAGTTGCTTCTTGCAGGGTTTTTTTGAGAATCTCTGCATAGGTTAGTGAGTTATCCATTGGAGAATCGCCTCTTGACTTGGTTCGTAAACTAATAAATTGATTTTATTTCGCTGGACGGCTAACTGAAAAATCGGTTTTTGAAAGTGCTTAATGTAGATCGCTTGGCTCACTGCTAAAAACAACTGACGCTCCGGTTCTTGGTTTTCCAATGCCCATTGATAAAGCTGAAGTTGTCCCATCGTTTTTTCCAGTTCGCTAATGACTGATGGTGAATCAAAGTCTTTGATTTCAACAGCGATTTTATGCCCTTCTTTTTCGGCACTGAAAAACTTTTCTGCTCCTAAGTCGGCTTTCAAAAGAGTCTGCTCTAACACTAAGACTAAAGGATCGTCCGTAATTGTCCACCCGTCTTTTTCGAGGGTGCGACGCAGGGAGGAATGTAAATTATCGCGTCTAGACATTCGATATTCCAGAATTTAGGTTAGGAAAGCTCAGCACGAACCTCTTCAGCTCCCATGTCTTGTGGATGTCCCTTATTGTGAAAGTAAATAGTCTAATATGTAATCAAAGATCGCTTTTTTAAATGCGACGAGTAAGATGTTTGAGTCTGGTGGTGCGCCGTCGATCGAGAACAGAAGATTCCGACGGAGGTAAGAAGGGGTGGACAGACATGGGCAAGTTGCGGTATTTTTAGACTTTATTATGTATTGTATCGCATCTGCGGTACAATTATAAGTTAGCTGGCTTCGCTTTTGGCTGAAACAATGCTTCTAAATAATCTGCCAGTGTTTAACATTAAGCTATTCACCTCTAATTGCTGTAGTTCATTCTATGAGAAAACCACAAACTGTTAAAGCTTTGGAAAAGCTAGGACGGATTCAACTCTCTAAGAGTTTTTTCATGCGTGAATTTCTTTATTCAGAAATCTCTCAAATTGAAGGTATCCCTAACATTCCTAGCGATCCTGATTTGGCGATCGCAGCCGGAAAGAATTTGTGTGAGAGGGTGCTTGAACCAATTCAAGATGCGCTTGGTCGGATTAGTATCCGCTCAGCCTATCGTTCTTGTGCGGTGAACGCCAAAGGAGCAGAGAATAAAAATCAGTACAACTGTGCCAGCAATGAGTCCAACTATGCACAACATATCTGGGACGTAAAAGATTCAAAGGGGTATATGGGAGCAACAGCATGTATTATTGTTACATCATTCATCCCTTACTATGAACGCACTCAAGATTGGACAGCATTGGCATGGTGGATACATGACCACATTGATGCTTATGCAGAAATGACCTTTTTCCCAGATTATGCAGCGTTCAACATTAGGTGGAGCGAGAATCCTGATGTTTCAAAGAAAATTTCTAGTTACGTACAAAACCCGCACACTGGTAAGAGCGGGTATCTGACAAAGGAGGGGATGGATAATTTCTCCGGTTTGCACGAGCAGTTTTACCAAGAATTTATCGATCGCTGACTAAACATCTTTTTGAACTTCTATGCGATAGTTGTAGCCCTGTTCGGTGAGGAATAGTTGGCGGTGTCGGGCAAAATCTTCCTCGCAAGTTTGTAGCGAGACTAATGTATAAAAACTCGCAGTATGTCCATCGGATTTCGGGCGGAGAATTCGTCCTAGGCGCTGCGCTTCTTCTTGGCGAGAACCATACTTTCCCGATACCTGAATTAACACATCGGCATCGGGTAAATCGACGGCAAAATTGCCCACGCGAGATAGAATTAATCCGGGAATCTCTTTGTGACGGAATGCTTCGTATAACCGATCGCGCTCTGCCTGTTTTGTCTTCCCCGTAATCAGAGGCAATCCGGTAATTTTGGCGATCGCATCCAACTGTTCGAGATACTCACCAATAATTAAAATACGGTGTCCCGCCTCCTTTTGCAATAAACTTTGTACCACATCCAACTTACCCGGATTTTCCGCAGCAATCCGAAACTGATTGCGGCGGGGCGCTAGGGCATATTCCATTTTTTCCGCCTCATTTTGGGCGACGCGGATTTCCGTACAATTGGCAGTGGCAATAAATCCCTGTCCTTCCAATTCGCGCCAAGGTACGTCATAGCGTTTGGGCCCAATCAACGTGAATACATCGCCTTCTTTCCCGTCTTCGCGAATCAATGTCGCAGTTAAACCTAACCTGCGCCGTGCTTGTAATTCAGCGGTGATCCGAAATATCGGTGCAGGTAATAGATGGACTTCATCATAAATAATTAGTCCCCACGATTGGGCGTTAAATAACTCGAAATGCGGGAATTCATCATCTTTATTCGATCTGTAACTTAGCATTTGGTAAGTCGATAGGGTGACAGCAGCCGTCTGTTTGGTGACACTGCTGTACTCAGCGATCGCATCCTCAGTTAAACTTGTTTTGTCTAATATTTCCCTGCGCCACTGGTGCACAGAAGTCAAACTGCTGGTGAGGATGAGTGTCTTTTGCTTTACCAAACTCATCGCTAACATCCCGACTATGGTTTTACCAGCCCCGCACGGTAGGACGATCGTCCCGCTTCCACCTTTTACCTCCCCGTCCTGATAGAATGCCTCTGCTGCTTCTTGTTGATAAGCACGCAGCTTAAAGGGCAAATCTGTTAGAGTACGATCGCGCAAAGAAATCCCTAAATCGGCACCCTCCACATATCCAGCCAAATCTTCTGCCGGATAGCCCACCGCTAGTAAAGCTTGCTTGAGTACGCCGCGATTCCCGGCATCGACTTGAAAGCAAACATCGGAGATGCGCTTGCCCAACATTGGTTTGACGCGATCGTCCCTTACCAGCAATTCCGCTAGGGGCAAATCGGCAATTCGCAGTTGTAAATCGGGGCTAGCCGCATCGATTCTTTCAATTACAGTTAATCCATACCGCGCCCCTAAAAGTTCAATTTCCTGCGCTACGGAGTCAGGAATGGGATACTTGGCATACTTTCGCAAAGCTGCGATCGCGTCTTCAACTGGCATTCCCGCCGCCCGCGCATTCCACACGCTGAGGGGCGTGATCCGATAGGTGTGGATGTGTTCGGGACTTTTGATTAATTCCGCAAAGGGGGCGATCGCTTCTCGCGCCTGTTGTGCTGTGGGAGCGTGAACTTCTAGTAAAATTGAGCGATCGCTTTGCACGATCAAAGCATTTTCGGGAACGTAAGTCATAGGTTGTTTCGATCGCAGATAAAAGGCAGATAAAAGGCAGATAAACGCAGATAATTTTAATTGGTTGTATAGCAATCCTTGCAGGAGTCGTAAATTTTTTCCCCCACCCCAACCCTCCCCTTGGTAAGGGGAGGGAGTAAGAAACTCACAAATGATTTAGGATTGCTATAGATACTTGTAGGGGTGAAGGAGTCGGGCGATAATCTGAGTAATAATTTTCAGGATTTGTATCCGACTGCTGCACCCTGGCGCGAGTGCGATCGATACCACCGGACACTATCTTCTACCAATTTTAAACGAAATAACAGTATTCTTGTCCCCCCCGCAATGCAGCGGGGGGGCTAGGGGGGGTCGAAGAGTGTTGCACGATTTTAGAGAAATGGTATTACTATTTATCCCGTTGGGGTAAGACGTAGCCGATCTGCCGCAGGGCGTTGCGAAACTTAGTTTCCTGGGATAATGGAACTGCTAAAGTGCGATCGCCCGCTAGCTGACAGAATTTTTTTGTACGGGAATCATTGGCAATCAACACTGCTAAATGGGCGTTAGCACATTCGATTAACTTGACAGTTCCTGCATCTTGCAAACTATTCGATCGTTCTGTAACATCCGTCAGAAATTGCTGTACGGTTTCGGGTAGCGGTTCGATACTTCTTGTCTCTAAAACTTCTTTAAATTCTGCTAGGGGGTATCCGGCTTCAATGGCGGTAAATAGCTTTTGTCGATCGAGTTGCCAGACGACATCTGAAACTTTTTTAGTATAGAGATCGAGGACGATCGCATCTGATGTCGCGATGCCTTCTCCTGCTACAACAATATCTAAATTGGGCAGTACGCGGAGTGTTTGACGAAACTCAATTGCTGGCGGGGTGTAATTGTTAGTCAATCCCAAACAGTAAGCCCCCAAATCTGTCAGGCGAAAAGAGATTAAGCCGTCGTAGCGGCTGAGAAATCTCAAATCGTCCGTACCCCAAAGATCGTCAAAATCGCTGGGTACGAGGGAGGGATCGGCATAGGCAACATCAATTATTCCCAGGGTAGCAACATACTCAAACAACAGGCAGCGCATATATCTTTCTTGCAGAATATGCCAATCGTGACTGCCGGAATATCCTAAGTTACCATACCCAAATTCAGAAATATAGAGATTGTCGGGATCGCGCGTTACTTCAAACCGATTGCCCGTTGCCAACATATACCTGCTAAATTCGCTAAACAGAATCCATTTACCGATAGGACATTCTGCTAGCCTTGAGGCGATCGCCTCTCTCCGCCCCGCCACCGCTGTCATGCCGCGCGCGCCCTTGCCGGTTTGTCCTTTAATCGCATCAATGCGGCGAAATTCATCAAAAGTGTTTGTTTTTAACCAGCGCTTCCATGCTGTCTGTAATCCTTTGGCAGGAGATTCTTGCAAGGCTTTCTGTCCCGCTTTGGTCAAAACTAGCTTTTTGCCCGATTGTTCGGCGAATTTGCTCGCTTGGGCGATCGCGGCCCAAGCAAAGGATTTGATGTTACCAACCTCGTAGAATATATCGCCCTTTTCCAAGGTAGCTTGGCGCTGTTCGTCGTTATAAAAATCACCCCCTTGCAATACAGCGGCGATCGCTTTGAGAGTTGTGGCACCAGGTAATGCGGTTTTCTCGCTAACGGCAACTTTGCCCGACTGAATCAGACGCAAAACTGCTTCCAAATCCTTTGGGGCTGCCCGTTCCATTTCAAAAATTGTCAAGGGAAGTTCGTACTCGGATACCTCTCTTTGAGATGTACGAAAGTTATGTTTTTCTACACGAACCATAAAATTATCTGGCAGTACATCGCCAACCAGATTTAAGGAAATTCCTTGAGGTTTTGGCACAAACTTCAGCAATTTTTCTTCCAGATCGTAGGGTATCGCAGTGCCGTAGAAGAACAAGCATAGTAGGGATGGTTCTCGGTTGTATCCATAGCGATCGCTTGTTCCCCAGTTTGGTTGTTGTCCGTATTTCGCCATAAATACATCGGCATCATAGCCACCACCTGACCCATGTATAACTTCCGCTACGGCCGCTTTTTGCAGGTCGTCTAATTGCGCCCAAACTTGCTTGAGTTTTTGTCCCTGCATTTGCTCTTTAATCCCAGCAACCAGGTCAGCTTTGCGGGTTAATTTGCGATCGCCCGACAACAGTGCATTCAGCTTTTTTAAATCTTCAACAATTATTCCTTCGAGTGCCTCTTGGAGGGTAGGAACATCATCTATGGTTTGGTAACGCGGCATAATTTTTGGCAATTCGCCTGCTGCAAAATTGTTTGTGCTACCAAATATAACAACTTTCCCCGATTTGTAATTTGAATTTTTGTAACAAAAATCACAATCATGGTTTAATATTTATTGTTAAACAGGGTAATCTTATCTAATAAAGTACAAAATTAGGCAAACTTAAAAACTCGCAATTACACAACAACTCTTCACAAATTTAGGAAAAAATATTAATTTTAAATTTGAATTTTGAGATTTAACTCGGAGTGTGAGATAATTATTTACAATCGTGACTTGTGTTTTACTGGGCCCGCCAGCGCGGTAAAACAGCAGTATCAGTCAGCATTGTTAAAAAAAATTACCAATTCCCAATCATCAGCAACAAGGCGATATGAGCGAACACCCAACAATCAGCTACCGCACCGAAAGCGACTCAATGGGAGACAAACAAATCCCATCTAATGTCTATTATGGCATCCAAACTCTAAGGGCTATTGAAAATTTCCCGATTAGCGGCATTAAGCCTTTATCAACATACGTTGATGCTTGTGTTTTAATTAAGAAAGCAACGGCGATCGCCAATGGCGAACTCGGCTGCATTCCAGAAGACATCAGTCAAGCCATTGTCCAAGCAGCAGATGAAATCCTAGCAGGCAAATTGCGCGACCAATTTGTAGTTGATGTCTACCAAGCCGGCGCTGGAACTTCTCACCACATGAATGTTAATGAAGTTCTTTCTAATCGCGCTTTGGAAATTATGGGCGAGGAAAAAGGCAACTACAAGCGCGTCAGTCCTAACGACCACGTAAACTACGGTCAATCGACCAATGATGTGATTCCGACTGCGATTCGGATCGGCGGATTGTTGGCGTTAGAAAAGACTCTTTTTCCGGCTTTGTCGGATGCCGTAGTCGCCCTAGAAAACAAAGCAGAAGAATTCAAAGATATTGTTAAATCCGGCCGCACTCACATGCAAGATGCCGTACCTGTTAGACTCGGCGAAACCTTCGGCGCTTGGGCGCAAATTCTCAGAGAACATCGCATTCGCATTGAAATTGCATCGGGGGATTTGACATCCTTGGGATTGGGCGGCAGTGCGGTGGGGACTGGCTTAAATACTCACCCAGAATACTGTCAAAAAGTTGCTGAAATTCTCTCAGAATTAACCGATCAACCCCTGAAACCAGCAAGGCATTTAATGGCTGCTATGCAGAGTATGGCGCCGTTTGTAAATGTGTCCGGTGCACTGCGAAATCTCGCTCAAGATTGCGTTAAAATCTCCCACGACTTGCGTTTGATGGACTCCGGGCCGAAAACGGGTTTGAAAGAAATTCAACTGCCTCCCGTGCAACCGGGTTCGTCAATTATGCCGGGAAAATACAACCCTGTGATGGCAGAAATGACATCGATGGTGTGTTTTCAAGTTATGGGTTACGATAGCGCGATCGCCCTGGCCGCCCAAGCGGGACAATTAGAATTGAACGTGATGATGCCCCTGATTGCCTACAATCTGATTCACAGCATCGAAATTTTGGGCAATACGATTAGCGCCCTGAGCACCAAATGCCTCGCCAAAATTGAAGCTAAGGGCGATCGGTGTCTTGCTTACGCTGAAGGCAGTCTCGCCCTCGTTACCGCCCTCAACACTCACATCGGCTATCTCAACGCCGCCGCCGTCGCCAAAGAATCCCTAGAAACGGGCAAATCTTTGCGGCAAATTGTGCTAGAACGGGGTTTAATGAGTGCAGAAGACTTGGCAAAAGTTCTAGATTTAGAGAAAATGAGTGCGATGCCGGCATCTTCTGCTAACGTTTAGAAGATTGAAGGTATCAGGTAGAAACTAGAATGCTGAACTCGATATAATTCTGCCTTCAGCATTCTGATTTCTGCCTAAGCGCTGTCACAGGTTAAAGTTAAACAATTCAGAATTCAAGTTTTTTACATTTAATTCTGGATTTTTTTTATAGTCTAAAGTTTGGGGGCAAAATTTATGCGCGCAGGTTCTTTTGGCAAATTAACTCACGATAAAGAGAACACGACTCAAGTGACATTTCATTATGTGGAAGGTCACGCAGAAACCTTTACTCTTCCGATTCCTGCACAAGAATTCCAAGAGGAAGTGCTGAATTTGTTAAATCAACCTTGGTTGACTTTTCATTTAGCAGATCAAACCGTTTTTATTTGCACTGCCAGGGTGGTAAAAATAGAAGTGAAACCTGCTATTCCGGAACTTCAAGGTCAAGGAATATTCTCTAACTCGCTGCGAGTTAGTACCATGCAGCGGGCTGCTGTTGGTAGATTGCCAATGGATACTTAGGACCCATTTGTATTGAGATTATTCTGGTAAGGTGCGCGCAGATCGCCCTGCTTAAGGTGTTCCGTGCGTGCGTTACATTGAAAATATTCCCGATCGATAACCAATTACAAATTAATTCATAAATATGTCTGCTGTTAGTTTAATTCGTGCCAATTCATACGATCGCCAAATCTTGCAAGCATCTTTAGAAAGTTTGCTGGCACCCTGGGGCGGAATCTCGGCTTTTGTCAAATCGGGCGATCGGGTTTTACTCAAACCCAATCTCCTCACCGGTTCTCGCCCTACCAAAGAATGTGTCACCCGCCCCGAATTGGTTTACTGCGTGGCTAAAATGGTCGTGGAAGCGGGAGGAAAACCATTTTTAGGTGATAGTCCAGCTTTTGGCAGCGCCATGGGTGTAGCCAAAGCCAACGGTTATTTGCCGCTGTTGCAAGAACTGAATTTGCCAGTAGTTGAGTTTCAAGGAAAACGCTACAAAACTGTCAGCGAAGATTTCAATCATCTGCGAATTTGCAAAGAAGCTATGGAAGCGGATGTAGTGATTAATTTGCCCAAACTAAAATCTCACGTTCAATTAACGGTGACAATGGGCGTGAAAAATTTGTTCGGCTGCGTCCCCGGCAAAATGAAGGCTTGGTGGCACATGGAAGCTGGTAAAGATAGCGCCAGATTCGGTCAAATGCTGGTAGAAACTGCCCGGGCAATTAACCCAAATTTGACGATTTTGGATGGAATTATCGGTCACGAAGGTAACGGGCCAAGCGGCGGCGAACCTAAGTTTTTGGGAATTTTGGGTGCGTCTGATGATGTGTTTGCTTTGGACAGAACTTTAGTTGAAATTATTAATGCCGATCCGGCGGCGGTTCCAACTGTAGCTGCGGCGATGAAATTGGGACTTTGCTCGAATTTAGAAGCGATTGATTTTCCGCTTTTGCACCCGGAAGATGTGAAAATTTTGGATTGGAAGTTGCCGGCAAATATGATGCCGATCGACTTTGGTATGCCTCGGGTGATTAAGTCTACTTTCAGGCATTTTTATATCCGCTTTATCAAAGAACGGGTCGGGGCTTACGCCGATCGATAGGAGGCCTTCGCGACAGATTCACAAAAATGCGCCCTTGTCAACCACCTCTTGTGATGAAGATTAAACAAAAGTTTAGCTTCCTAACTCAACTGGGAGGTAAATTTTTATGTTAAGGAACTGTAGCGGCCGCAAAATTTGTGGCTACTGATAGATGAAATCGTAAATTTTATACTTCGATGTCGCCAAAGATTTCAGGACTATTATTTAGCTACAAAGGCAAGAAAGTTTTTATTGGTCTCGATCGCAGGCTACATCGCTACCCAGTTTTATAACTTAATTTATACTTAAATTATTGCTGGATTTCTAAATATAGGAAAACTTACTCACAGCCCGATCGCGGAATGTGTAGTTTTTTATCAAACGTGACAAAGCAAGTTAAATGCGTTAGCTTAAATTCGATGTAAGCTGAAAACCACGCCGCAGCAATTGTGTTTCCGAAACCTAATAATTTTGGGGCAGTCATCCGCTGTATTTCGGATTCCGCAATGGTCGCTGGCAGATAATTTATTTGCGGATTTGAAATCCAATATTAGTGGTTATTAGTACGTCAAGTACCTAAATAATGAAAACTAAAATGCAAAGTCAAAATTGCTTAAGTCCTACCGTCGTCTGTCCTATATCGGGACAGACTATGAAACCGTGGCTATTGATACCGGGTGATTGGCGCAGACCTGGAAACAAAGAATCATTTCAATTGTACTGGTGCGAAAAGTCACAACTTGGATGCATTCATCCTTTACCCGAACTCAAAAAAATCGCCAGCTTCTACGAAATTGACGAGTATTATACTCATCATGCAGACTCCAGAGATTCCGACTCTTCCTCTTCTATTTCCTTCTTGGATAAATTGCGCACGCATCTAGCTTGGCGTTTCGATCGCGGAGTAGATGTCACAAGTCAATGGTGGAAGCAACAGTTTGGGACTGCTTCGTACTCGATCTTAGAAATCGGTTGCGCCAACGGCGAACTGATGGAAGAACTCCAAGCAGATGGTCACAAAGTCTGGGGCGTAGAACCCGATCGACAAGCTTTGGTTTTTGCCGAGCAGCGAGGTCTTAATGTATTTTATGGTACTGCGGAATCTTTGCCCCCGGAAGTCAAGTCTAGACAGTACGACACGATCGTGATGAACCACGTACTCGAACATACCATAGATCCTTTACTGGCACTGCGCAATGCCATGAATTTGCTCGTGGATGGCGGCAAATTGGTGATGGAAGTACCCAATAACTCTTGTATTGGACTGAAGTCATCAGGGATTGCATGGATGCATCTAGATGTACCAAGGCATTTGTATTTCTTCACACCGCATAGCTTCCGCGCTATCTGTGAAAAAGTGGGATTTGAGATAATTTGTACCGAGTTTAATGGCTACTATCGCCAATTTGCCAACAGTTGGATCGATGAAGAAAGAAACATTTTTAATGTGTTCGATTCAATGGAATGTCCTGGGACAGTAAAGCCCAAAGAAAACAGTAAAGTCCAAGCTTGGAACCTACTTCTCAAAACAATTTTTGCGGCTGATGAAAACAAGTACGATTCGATCCGGGTTGTGGCCCAAAAGCCATAGCAAGAGCGAGGTAAGGGCAACAAACTTTTGGTTTTATATCAAGTTTGGTTACACAGTCACAATACTTTTGCCCTCCCCTGCGATAATTCCCAATGCCAGGAGTGCGATCGGACAAAATGCGACATTGACCCAGCACTCAACCTGACTCGATCGAGACTGACGCACAAATTGTATATGTAGGGTGCGCAGCGCGCACCTTACCCCATAAAAAATCTAAAAATTGCTTTCTGGCGTAAGTCTTCTTGAAGATGCGATCGCAGTTGCACCTGAAAATAATTAGTTACGATCTCTACTTTTTGCTTTTTTACTTTTTAGTTGTGAGCACCCATAATTCACAAGTAACTTTTAAATTTCAACCATACAATACTTCTTCCACAGGCGGCGTGGCGTCTGTGGGGTCGAACTGTTTAATTTTCAAAGCTTGCAGCAAAAACAGCCAGATATAAAGCGGATTCAAAAAAACATAGCGCTGCCAAAGGCGCTTGGGTTCCTTAATCATCCGAAACAGCCATTCCAAACCTATCTTAGATAAAAACTCAGGAGCTTTTGCCAAATTACCCGCATGAAAATCGTAAGCAGCACCTACAGCAACCAGCGGCATTGATAAGTCGTCCCGGTATTCGTAAGCCCAGACTTCTTGTCGCGGACACCCCAAACCGACAAAAGTAATTGCTGCACCGCTGTTGCGGATTTGCTGCGCAATTTCTTGTTTCTCTTGAACCGAAACGTGCCTAAATTTAGAAGGCTGAGTTCCAGCAATAATTAACTTGGGAAAACGCTGGCAGAGATTGCGAGATAAAGCCTCCAGTACAGAAGCTTGAGATCCGTACAAATAGATAGATAATCCTTCTTCTGCCGCACGTTCGCAGATATGTAACATCGCATTCGGCCCGCAAACTCGATCGGGCAATCCCGTATTGTAGAGCAAATTTAACGCCCACCTCACCGGCTGTCCGTCTGGCAATACCAAGTCAATGTGATTGATCCGATAGCGATGAGTCCTGTCAAGAACCCCAGTCATCACCCCGTGAACCGCTAAAGCCGAAACAGACATAGGTTCTCGGGCGCTGGCTGCTGCAATAATTTTGCTCACAGCCGCTTCATAATTAACCGCATTTACTAATATGCCCAGTACATTCTTTTTCCCTTTATCAATCATGGAAGACCTCTTTAAGCCAACACTCGCCGTTACACTCATAAATATCCTGTACGATTTTTTTAACTTTGTATTCCATCGTTTGCAAAATTGGCACCCTGTTCTTTTTTTTACTCAATCCTTCGACCCCTCTTTCAGCCAACGCTCGCGGTTACATTCATAAATCTCCTGTAGGATTTGTTTAACGTTATATTTCATTTTCCAGTCAGGATAGTGACTGGAAAATTTTGAATTGTCGCTAATCCACCAAATGTGATCGCCAATGCGATTTCCTTCAGCATAAGTCCAATTAAATTTGCGTTCCGCAATTGCCTCGCACATGTGGATAGCTTCTAACATCGAACAATTGCTGTATCTGCCTCCTCCTGTATTGTAAACTTGGGCGCTTCTGGGAGCTTTATAAAATTCATAAAATGCCGAAATTAAATCCGCGCTGTGAATGTTATCGCGGACTTGCTTGCCTTTGTAGCCAAACACGGTGTAAGGAGTTCCCGTGACGGCACACTTCATCAAGTAGGCGAGGAAGCCGTGCAATTGAGCTCCCGAGTGATTTGGCCCCGTCAAGCAGCCGCCGCGAAAACAAGCGGTGTTCATATTAAAATATCGACCGTATTCTTGAACTAAAACGTCAGCAGCTACCTTAGAAGCACCAAACAAACTGTGCAGGCACTGATCGATCGACATATCTTCCCGAATGCCGCTTTCGTAAGTGTGGCCCGCTTCAATTTCCCACCTGTGTTCTAATTCAATTAAAGGCAATTTGTTGGGTGTATCGCCGTATACTTTATTCGTAGAAGTGAAAATGAAAACTGCTTTGGGACAGTACAAGCGAGTTACTTCTAGAAGATTGAGAGTGCCGTTGGCATTGACGGTAAAGTCTATTTTCGGAGCACGGCAAGCCCAATCATGGCTAGGTTGTGCTGCGGTGTGAATGACTAACTCGATCGACTCGCCGTACCGCTGAAAGATATTGGTAATCGCTTCGTAGTCGCGAATGTCCACATCTAAGTGATAATACTTGGTTCCCAAGGACTTTTCGAGGAGTTGGCGGTTCCAGTTTGTAGAACCGTCAGCCCCAAAAAAGAACTGGCGCATATTATTGTCGATACCAACTATCTCGAAGCCTTGTTTGGCAAAGAACTTACAAGCCTCCGAGCCAATTAAACCCGCCGATCCAGTAATGATTGCAACGCTCACGTTTTACCGCCTAAAAAATATAGTTTTCTTTGTTTTGTACGATCGAACAAACCACAGATCACCCAGATTTTCGATAGACTATATCTTCGCACAATTGAGCAAAGAATTCACCTTTAACATCCCAATCATATACTTCTCTGACGTGATTTCGACCTGCTTCACCCAACCGCGATCGCAACTCGGCATCACCGGCTAAATGAGCGATCGCCTCAGCTAGACCCTGCACTGCCTGTTCTGGATTGTAAGCAGGTACTTTTACCCCCGTTTGGGCAGTCACTTGAGTGGCAGGCCCTCCCAGATCCAAGCAGATGATGGGACGCCCAGCCGCCATCCCCTCCAGACACGTCCACCCCCCTGAATCGTGCAAGCTAGGGTGAATCAGTACATGAGACTCCCCTAACTTGCCCAAACTTTCCTCGCGCGGGAGCCTCCCCCAAAACTTAACTTGAGAAGCAATGCCCAATTCTTGCGCTAAAGACTGAAGGCGATCGCGTTCCGGGCCGTCCCCCAGCAGCCAATATTCGGCATTCGGCAAGTTAGCTCGGGCAAAAGCCCGTACCGCCAGGTGATAGCCTTTCCAGTGCAGCAACCGCCCCATACTGATAAACCCGATCGGCGAATCCCCTGGCATTTTGCACTCTCCCAGCCTCTCCATCTCTGCCTTTGACAGGCCGGCTTCTGAAAGCACCTGCACCTTTTTAGCCCCCATCGCCCGCACCCGCTTCGCCGTGTCCTCCGTTGTCGCCAAAGCTAAGACGCTTCTTTGAGCCGTCATCCTGGCAAAGGGATCTCTCTCACCGAGGCGCTGCCCCCAGTCTCGCGCGGTTTCGTAAAGTTTTGCCTTGGAGCTAAAATCTTCCCAAAAAGGTTTAGGGGCTGCTTCGCCGCCCCCCACAGGCCCCCAAATAAAAGGAACAGGCAGCAGCGAGATGAAGCTGGGCGACCAAAATTTAACGTAGGTGACGTGGCGGGCGATGTCGAAATTAATTTGGCGGTGGAGGTCGCGCGCCTCTAAATAAGCCAAAATTTGCCACAGGTAATAGTGCAATTGCAGCCCTCCCTGTCTACCTTTAAAGTTTTCGCTCCAGCCGAAAGGCTCAATGTAGACGAAGTGCAGGTTAGGGTTCGGGCTCGCCGCGAGGAAGGCTTCAATAGCGGTACGGTAAAAAGTGCGAGTTAGTACCCACACTTCTTGGTGTTTGGCGGCTTCTACCACCGCATTCCAGCCCACTCCTTCCTCAGATCCTTGTCCGGGTTCGCAGGCAAAGGCAGATAAAAGAATTTTCATCGGCAATTGTTAATGCTTAGTGGTTAGTGGTTAGGCATGAGTTTTTAATTTTTTGTTCGTGGTTAGTTTCTGTTGGTTACTTAAAACGCTGTTTTTTTCTACTACCCACAACAGCTTAACCGCTAACCATTAAAAATGATGTTACTTCGACATAAGCTTGGGCGGCTGTTTCGGGAGTTTTTTGAGCAATTAGTTCGCGCGATCGCTCTCCCATCGACTCAATCAAATCTGGATTGTCCAGAAAACGCCGCATCGCCGAGGCCAAACCTTGAGAGTCTCTAGGATCGAAAATGTAACCATTCTCCCCTTCAGCAATCAATTCGCAGGAAGCTGCACCATTTGAGCAGAGTACGGGTTTGCCAAAAACCATCGCCTCCGGTACCACCATTCCCCAGACATCCTCAAAAGTAGGGAATACAAAAACATCAGCTTGCTGAAAGTAAGCACCCAAACTTCCATATTCCACCCATCCGGCCCAAGTTACCTGCTCTTCAAAATTGCGCTCTTTAATAAAAGCTTCCAGTTCCTCCCGCTGATCTCCCTTGCCAACAATCAACAGCGAATAATCAGCATAACCTTGACTTTTAAGAATAGCGCAAGCTTCTAAAAGCGTTTTAATTCCCTTTCTAGCTGTGAGCCGCCCTACATACAGAAAAATTGGGCGTTTTAACTGCAAATTTGGCTGCTTAGTTCGATCCAATTGTTTCATTAAAGCTCCCGCATCCGGGACAAGATAGGTTCTAGTAAAAATTTTTTGCTCCGGTACGTTAAGCGCTTCGATCAGATATTGTTTGCCAGCATTACTGTTAGAAACAAAAGCATCGGCAAACCGCACAAGTATGCGGCGAACAAATGTCCGAAAACTGGAATCTCGAAAGTCTGTATTCGGGGAACTGCCATCATAAATAATCGCAATTTTCCATCCCATCAGTGGTTTTAACAAAGCCACAATTACAGTCCACAAAGAGAAAGCTTGGGGAAATACGACATGAGGTCGAAATTCAAGCAGATACCCAATAATGGCTGGTGAGACTACAATAAACCCGCGATCGTAGCCTGTATTTATCTTTGTCGTTTCGACAAAACTCGTCTTTCCTACTAGCTGAATTGCCGACGATCCAGGCATTGTCGGGTCGAATCCCGGCCAGACACCGCCGGTGTAGAACACAGTGTTTTTAAACACTTTCGTAAATTCTCTCAAAACAGGCTGCCAGTAAGCTCCCAGACCCACTTCCGGGACAAGCCAAGCGATGCGGATTTCATCCATGCGGTTCACCTTTAGTTGTAGCGACGACAAGAAAGCCGGCGGTATCGCCAAAAACCTTCCCCATTCCCTGCGCTTGCAAAAATACGGCGTTGCTGATTTAGGGTATGACTGGCTCAATATGCAAGTCAGAGAAACCAGTATCCACAAAACTTCGGGATTTTCAAGTTATTTTTTTCATCCCCTGATTAAGCAACGCCAAATACAATCAGCCGCGATAGCCTACAGATCCTCGGCGGAGCGAGATCAAAATCAACCTCAAATAAGGTAACAGCCAATATATCGGCCACAAGATATTCGTGTGCCGCTGTACGAGCACTTTCGACTCTTTTGGCCCAAAACCCTTGGGTTGCAATACCTTTTTAAATCGATCGGCCAAACTCATGTTCGGGTCTTCCCAACAGTTACCCTCAGGCGGGTTGGTCGAGCAGGTTCCCACGTATCCAGGAACCACCCAAACTGTACAATTTTGTTGCACCGCTCGCAAACCGTAGTCAATATCTCCCATGCTGTGGATGAATGCGGGGTCTAGGTTTCCCACTACTTCAACTACCGATCGCGGCATCAAAACGCAGTTACCGTTCATAGTATGGCACGGCTGAGCTTCCTCGCTCGGTTCCACCAGACGAAAGTGCAAAGGATGCCACCAGCTAGTCCGCAACCAGCCTCCATAAGTCAGAACCCCAGTTTCCGAGTCGCGAGTAGAACCCACTGCAATAGCTCGCGTGTTGCCTTGCTCAGCTAAGCAGCGGGACGTTGCCAGCATTTTGTTCAAGGCTTCCGGTTCCAGTACAGTGTCATCGTTGAGCCAGACGTAGTAGTCATAATTTTGCTTGATGGCTTCAGCAAATCCTTGCCGCATTCCTCCATTCCAAAACAGGTTCCCATCTCCGCGCAGCAATTTAACTTGCGGATAAGTCTCCTGCACAGCTTCGGCCGTACCGTCAGTGCTGGCATCGTCCACTAAGTACGCCACCAGCAAGACATCTGCAGGCAGCACCTGATTGAATAGCGCCGCGAGACTAGCTAAGGTCTTTTGCTTGCGGTTATGGCAAGTTATGATTGTTGCTATAGTGCTGTGTGGTTTCATCAATCTATAATAGTTTCATTCAATATTGTAGTCTGGAAAAAAATATGAGGCAATTACTCAAAAAAATAGCGTATAAAATACTTAAGCCTTTGGGATTCGATCTCCCGCGTCAAGGCATGAGAACATCTATGTACGGCGTACTCGATCAGTTTATCAAGTTGGGTTTTCAACCAGAAACCGTTATAGATGTCGGCGTTGCCTACGGAACTTTTGAATTGTACGAAAAATTTCCCCAAACCAATTTTTTGCTGGTAGAGCCTTTGATCGAATACGAGAAAAATTTAAAAGAAATTTGTCAAAAATACAACGCTCAGTATATCATGGCTGGTGCCGGCGCTCAAGCGGGAAATATTACGATTAATGTTCACCCTCAACTTTACGGCTCTTCTACTCTCAAGGAGTCAGAAGGTAGTGTTGCCGACGGTGTTCCCAGGGAAATTCCTCTGGTTGTCCTTGATGATTTGTGCCGGGAAAGAAACTTAAAAGGGCCTTATTTATTGAAGGTAGACGTGCAGGGCGCTGAGCTTAATGTTTTAGACGGCTCTCGCCAGGTGCTGGAGGATACAGAAATAATCATTCTGGAAGTATCCCTGTTTGAATTCTTTGTCGGCGGGCCACAATTCTACGATATCGTCAGTTATATGAAAGAGCGCGGATTCGTCACCTACGATATTTTTGGGGGTTACATCCGTCCCCTCGACGGAGCTTTAGCTCAAGTAGACATGGTGTTTGTTAAAGAAAACGGACAATTTAGAAAGTCTAATTTTTTTGCTACGCCACAGCAGCGGAAACAGTTGGTTTAAGGGGCGGCGCTGTTTGAAGCGCTGGCGAGTTCGGAAAAAAGAGACAAATAGCGATTTGCTTGTATGTCTGAGGTAAATTCTTGTTCCACTTTTTGACGGGCCCTGGCGCAGAGTTTTTGGTGTCGCTCCGGATCTTCGAGTACCCATGCAATACCTTTTGCTAAGTCTTCTGTTTCATAAGGTTTCGCTAAGTAGCCATTTGAGCAGTGTTCGATCATATCCGGCAGTCCCCCGATATTGAATGCGACGCTGGGGATGGCGCAGGCTCCAGCTTCCATCACCGTGTTTGGCAAATTATCGTAAACAGAAGGGGCGACGAAGACATCTGCTGCTGCATAAACTGTTGCTAAGGAGATATCATCTGCTAGATTACCCAAATAGTGAGCTTGAAAACCCAGTTCAACTGCATTTTCAGGTTGAGAAGAACCAAAAACCAGCAGCTCTATCCGATCTTTCCAGCCCGACTTGCTGAGGCTTTGCAAAGCCGATACTAGCAGGTTAAATCCTTTCCAGCGGTTGCTAGTTCCTCCTGCAATTCCAAAGAGTACAATTTGTTTATCTTTAGGTAAATTCAGAATTTCTCGCGCCCATTGACTATTGATGGGTTTGTACTTTTGAATATCGATGCCGTAAGGAATTACCTCAACTCGATAATCTTTGAACAAAGAACTAGAACTAGCGCATTTAGCCAACCAAGCACTAGGGCTAACCACAGTTAGGTCAATATTTTTCCAAGCTTTCGCTTTCCGCTGCCACACCCACCGCGACAGATCCGCATCTTTGCTGCTGTGCAGTTGCGGGCAGCTACCGCAAGATTTAGTGTAGCGATCGCACTCTTCGCTATAGTGGCATCCACCTGTAAAAGGCCACATATCGTGGAGCGTCCAGACTAGGGGTTTATTAAACTTCGGAACACTTTCTACTTGCATATAACCCCCACAAACCCAGTGCAGGTTAATAATATCTGGTTGAATTTTGGCAACTTTAGCAGCCAGGGAGTCCGGCAGCCATTCTGGAGAAAATATAGCGGGATTTCTCTCAGGGTAAAGTCGCAATGGCGAGTTTGATATAGTTGAAATAATCTTATCAAACTTATTCGCAATACCATTCTGTGACAAGATGACATTCGGATCGCCACTTTTCTTATTTTTCACCAGCATTTGCGAAGACACGCCAATTCCCTGCAAACCTTGGTGCAGTCTATAAGCGGCGCGGGCTGCACCGCCTTCACTATCAGAACTATTAATAAGTACAACCTTCATCTCCCCTGCCTATCATCTAGAGTTATCTCGGATTTTACTTGTTTGTTTTCAACAGTTTATGGATTTTTTTTTGCACTTTCTTCAGCAGCGGCGGATCGTAATCATACAAAGTATTTTGAGTAAAATTATCTGCTTGCGTATCCCTAATTACAAAAGGCGGGTGTTTCAGCGGAAATGTTAGAGCTTCTGCTGGCATATTATTGTAGGGACTGCTGGCATCCCCCGTGTGGGTTCCTCCCGTACCGTGTCCGATGTTAGAAGCTAAATTGACATTCGCCAGAATATTCATACCATTTTGAATAAAGCTAGCAAAGGCCCACTGGAAATCCCAAGTATCTATTTTTCGCTCATAACAAAGCTGAAAAGTCTTTGTCCAAACTTTTACAGCTTGCGGATCTCCGAGTACATCAGCCAAAAAATTACCATCGCGAATTTCCGGCCACAGCTTCATGTCTAAATCGTAGTGCTGCCAAGCTCGCCTCCAACTCGCCCAACTCCAGCAGTGATTGTAGCGAGAAAAGTAGTAGCTGTAATCAGTTCTTTTGCGGCCGAACTGAACATTTTGACCGGAGATTGACATGATGCGCCGATCGTCTCGGTAGCGATCGAGCAATTCCTCAGCGAAACGGAAAAATGTAGGATGAGGCAGACAGTCATCCTCAATAATAATTGCCTCTTCAACCGTATCAAACACCCAATCTATACCGCTAGAAACCCGCCGCCGACAGCCCAGGTTTACGTCAGCGTAATTTTTCAAAACTTCGCAGTCCCAATCTACTCGGTCAATAATCGCACGAGTCCGATCGCAATCTTGGTCTTCCCCCGGTCTATCTGCACGGGGCCCGTCAGCAACTACTAATAGTTTCTGCGGCTTTACTTTGCGAATTTCTGCAAACACCCTTTCTGTTTCTTGGGGGCGTTTAAAAATAATAAATGCAACAGGGGTTTTCAATTGCCAATCGGGCATTTAACGACTCTACTATGTTGATGATTGTATGCAAGTCTCGCTTCGTACAAAAACAATTCCAAGTATTTACCGTACTTCCAGCATTGACTAAAAAAAGATTAACCAGGTCGCAAATCTCGCCAGGAAGTAGATTCTAAGTCTACCAGTCTCATTTCACCAGCAGTACCCGCAAAGTGCAGGAAAAAAGTATTGATTAGAGCCGTTGTTGCACAATCGCTAGCCCGCCTGTCCACCAACCGCCCCGGTATTCCTTTGGATAAAAGTTTGCCTTTGACCCGGTTAAATAAACTGGGTTTTGTGTGCGGTTTGTGCAGCAAAAATGGGTAATACAAAGCTTTGTGAACGCTCCAGACAGTGCTGAAGCGCGGATCGATCCATTGAACGCAATCGGCTTTTAACAGTTCATAAGAAAGCCAAGGCATTTCACCGAACCCTGTTTCCTCGCATTCATAATACACTTTTTCTAAAATCGAGCGGTGGTGAGACGGTGACAGTACCATAATACCATCTTGGACAATCCGATCGAATTCGGCAGGAATACCGTACTTAGCATAAGTACCCCGCTCGTTTTTTTCGTCCGTAATTCCCCAAGTTTCAAACAATCGGTCTCTAGCTTCAGCAGATAACTGCTCGTTAGGTGTTGCCCATTCTGGGGCCGCACCTACTTTATCAACAGCCACACCTTCGACAATACAAGGAGCATTTGCCGAATTGATCAAAACGTCTGCATCTACCCAGACTACTCTATCATATTTATTGACAGATTCCTCGCCCAGAATTAAACATTTTTGCCAGCAGGGCGATCGCTTTTTCGCCCGCGCTGAATCATCTAAAGGCTGTTCAATACAAATAAGATCGTATCCGTGCCTATCTGCATACTTTTGCCAGTTTGCTTGGCACAAATTTTTCCAGTTTTCCAAAAATTTTTGACCAATTGCCAGCGTTACTATGGCTTTAGAGTTCGTCATATTTTCCTGCTATCCTCCACCCTTTCAATTAACAACATCAGCAGTCATGTAGGATTTAAACTCATCAAAAGTCAGAACCATCACAGCCGCTATGAATGCTAGTGTATCAGTGTGCGTCTGGTAGGGCAAAAATCTATAGCGAAAAGCAGCCATTTTCCGATCGCTCTCTTGGTAGATAATGTCTTGTGCAAAGTTGCCCCACCGTTCATCTATTAAATCCATGGTCATGCCAGCATGACCAGAAGGAAGCAGCATATTAGAGCCGTGCAGGCCTATTACTAAACGGCTATCAGCATAGACTTGGCAGATGTCCTGCTCGATTTTTTCATTAAACATCTCTACCCTGTAATCTTCAATCCATTCTGGAAACTCAGTCTTTGTCCCTAAACCTGCTACTGCAAATTTTGCAAAAGGTACGCGCGATCGAATTCCCTCAAATAAGCGCCGCACCTTCCAATTTTGAACGGCCAGCCCAATTGACAGCAGATTCAGCTTTCTCAGAATTCGGAACAGCAAACTGTTGATAAAAAGGCGGTCTTCCCGCCAAATAAAGGTAATATTCACATCTTCTTTGTCGAAGCTGTGCTTGGGAACTCTAGTAAACAGCGTTATGTCAAACTGGCTCGGATGAGAATAGGCTTCGCTTACATAAATTTGCTCGAAGCGTTTCGTTTCTTCCTCAACAAACTCGGCGAAGTTAGGATAATAATCTCGACCATTTTTTAAAGCAATAGGTACTGTCCAAACTTCAGCGACTCCATCGGGAACCATCCACCTCAAGAACTTAGGCACTATCACAACTAACCCGCAGTCGGGGTTGCACTCCAAGTGTCTTTGTGCGTTCAGTAACTTTAACAGCGAATGACCGTAAAGATAGTCAATACAGTTTAAAATGATGACCCGCTGGCACGGCTTGAAAATTTCTTTGGTGATTTCAAGTTTCTCACTTCGAGGATTTTGGAGTGAATTTAGCAATGGTTTTCCCAACCATTCTGCGACGTAACTGTTGCCCGAAAAAACCTGTCCTTTTGCCAAATCAACTTGCAGGGATGTATGAGAGCCATGACCGACTCTCAATAAATCGATTATTTCACTATCAGAGTCCGACTTAAATTCAACACAAATGTGCATACCCTGCCACAAAATTTTTGCGGGCTGTAGAGCCGTCCCAGATGTGGGGCAATTAGATTTATGCTGAATTTGGGGTTTAATTTCAATCATTTTAGTAATCCTATTAACCGGGAAGCAGCCTTGTACAAGTTAAGAGAGCGCCAAATTAATTTACTAAAAGGGCGCAATTCCTTAATTAGGAAATTGACTAAAATAATCACGTAAAAATAAGTAATTAAAGTAGCGGCAGTAGCACCAAAAGCTCCATACTTAGGAATGAGCCACAAGTTTAACCCCACATTTAAAATCGAGCCGATTACAGTCAAGTAAAGACTGTAGCGCAACTGACCCTCGATCGTAAAATAGGTGTTCCGCGCTACTCCAAAGTTACTGCCAAATTGCGCCCAAACATAGATGGCGAGTACCGCTGCAGACTTAGCATACTTTTCACCGTAAAGCACGTGTACTATCCACGGAGAAAGTAATGAAATCGGGATTGCCACTCCCAACCATAAAATCATCATCGTATCACAATAAATTTGAAATTTATTTAGATATTCTGCATAATTTCTCTCTCTCAAATTCGCTAATTTGGGAAAAATAGAGGAAGATATGATCATCGGGAAGAAATCGCTGATTTCCGATATTTTAACAGCCGCCGCATAATATCCCAGTTCAGCATTTTGATTCATCGCACCCAGCATAAGCTGATCGGTTTTTGAGTACAAATAAACTGCCAATCCCGACAAAATTATCGGCCAACTCTCGCGCAGCAGTTGCTTGCCCCGGGCCCAACTGAATTGCCAATCCTGAATTTTATTTCCTGTAAGGCGATAAAAATATACATAAGCTATTCCGACGATCGCCACCTCTGCCAATCTCATCCAGGCGAAGGCAAGCAGCGGCGCCTTAATCAGCACCAATCCAATTCTGACTCCGGCAACCAAAAAACATACCGAATTCTTCGCCAGGACTGTATATTTTGACTGCACTTGGGACTCGAACCAAAAATTGATCGCCTCAAAAGCCTGAAAGATAGTTCCGGCGGCGATGATGCCCACCAGCCAGCGAGTCAGGCTGTCGTCAGGTTTGGATAGCGAAATCACCGCGACAGTTAACAACAGAGTGATGCAGCCGCCAGTAAATTGCAGCCCGAAGGCAGTCCCCAGCGTTTCGTTTTTGCATTCAGGATTGCGGGCGATATCGCGGATGATGATGCTGCCCAATCCCATTGTCGCTACCGAACTAAAGACGGACACAAAGGCGATCGCGTAGTTCAGCAAGCCAAATTGAACGGGCCCCAGATAGCGGGCCACCCAAAGGCCTACCACCAAACCCAGACCCATTTGCAAAATTTGGTCAGTGAACAACCACGCCAGATTCACGAGTACCTGACGGAGACCTGGCCCGAGTTTTTGACTGGCCGCAGTTAGCTTTTCTAACATCAGAAAGTTTTGAGTCCTTATAATAAATAAATATGTTTTTTGAGCCATCAAGAAGGAATTAACAACCAGGCTTCTTATGATAGACTATCATAAATTTTACCCGAAATTAAACATTTCTTGAAAAACTTCTCGCTGTTCTGGTTGAGAATTTTTTCATTGCTTTGAGTACCTTGACACCATCGAGACAATCCGAGCGGTAAGAGAAGTTTTGTTGAATTTCAATCATCCGGCGAGCGCTCCGATCGGTACAGAAGCTGCTTTGGATAAATTCAACGAACCCCCAATTAAACTTCCGAAACGTTTTAATTCTTTTATGTAATAATTTTCATAAAAAATTTACATAAAAATAAGTAATTAAACTTGTCACTGTTGCTCCCAAGGCTCCGTGTTGAGGCATCAGTAGACAGTTCAATACTATATTAAAAATTGAGCCGACTACAGTCAAGTAAAAATTCTATCCCAGTTGACCTTCGAGAGCAAAATAGGTATTTCTAGCTATCCCGAAGTTGCGGGAAAATTGAGCACAGACGTAGATTGATAGCACCCCGGCTGAAGCTGCATATGACTCGCCGTAAACAGTCTGGACTCTGAAAGGAGCTAGCAGAGAAATTGGTACTGCCACTCTCAACCACCAAAATAACATAGTATCCGAGTAAATCTGAAACTTTTTTAGATATTCGGCGTAATTTCTGGCTTTTAACTGTGCCAGTTTGGGCTAAATAGAAGAAGCGATAATCCGTGGCAAAAAATCGCAAATTTCCGACAGTTTAACTGCAACTGTGTAATATCCCGACTCAGTTTTATCTACAGAACCGAGGATAATCATATCGATTTTGGAATAGATGAAAATCGCCAAGCTAGACACTACGAGTGGCCCGCTTTCCTGAAGCAGTTTTTTGGGAGCATCTCATATTTGTAAAAATACTTCTTTTGGCTCCTTCCTTCTTCCTCTTTCATTCTTCCTTCTTCCTCCTGCCTCCTGCCTCCTGCCTCGGGCCTCAAAACTCCAATTTCTAGCTTGGCTGCAAAACTGAGATGCTCCCAGTTTTTTGCCTCGCTGCCAACTGACTCGCCACAACTTGAAATTATTGCCCTTGCTTTGATAGACAAGTGCGATCGCCAATCCCGCCAAAGCCACGTCTGCCAAAGTCACCCCAGCAAAAGTAATCACCGATGCTTGGACAAGAATCAATCCGATGCGGATTCCTGCAACCAGTAAAGATACGGAGTTTTTAGCAACAGCGGTATACTGAGATTGAACTTGGGACTGAAACCAAAAGTTTATTGTTTCAAAGGGTTGAAACATAGTTCCGGCTGCGACGATCTCCACCAACCAGAGAGTTAAACTATCCTTAGGATACAGTAGCAAAATCGCTGTCACCGCCAGCAGTAAAGTAATGATTCCCCCTGCCATTTGTAGGACAAAAGCAGTCCCCAGATTCTATTCCTGGCATTCGGGATGGCGAGGGCTAATACCAATTTCCTAAATTCCTGCTACAGATAAGGCATCTAAAATGAATTCCCATCCTGTCAAAGAAGCAATGATTTCTGTAGTCAACTTTTTTAACTCTTTTCGCACCGACTCTCTCAACTATTCTATGGGTGCATCTCACTTTTGCAAATCTCTGAAAAAAGGGCTAAAATGAAAAAGCTAGTAAAACTGTGAAAAAAATGAGGAAAAAAAATGACACCCGAAGACCAAAAGCGCCTAAAAGCACACTTAAAAGAGGTAGCATCCATTC